>NZ_CEVWNY010000002.1:0-80422 GCF_982384815.1 Desulfitobacterium sp.
GTAAAATTCTAACAACTCTTGTTTATCATGGCTGTAGAGAATCCTCTCCACTCCCAGTTCCCGGAAGTAGGTTATGGGGCCTTTGTCTTTTAATAAGGCACTAAGCTTTACGGCCACTTTAGCTTCTTGATAGCTGCGAAAAAATTCCGCGGCCTGATCGTATTTTCTGCCCACACCAACGCGTACTACCCGTGGTGCGAGACGTTCTCCCACTTGGGCCAGAATTTGACTTATGATCATGTTTAGATAAGCCTTATAAGCCTGACGCTTTTTTTCTTCTATAGGTAAGATTAGAATAACTTCTTCATTTTTTTCCATAATGATACCGGGTTTAGCTAAGGATTCCATAACTCCATTAGCTACCTCCCTAAGGAGGGTGACCAGGCGATGATCTTGAGAATAAGGTTCGTAATCCTCCAGTTCAAATACTATTACCAGATGGGGGAGGGTGAAATCCCAATTCCAGATTTTAGCCCGGGCAATGATATCTTCATTCTCCTCCATATTTCCGTAGAGCAGATCGAAAAGAAAGGCGTCCTGATAGTACCGGCTGTTCTCAAGAATTTCTGCTCGCTTTTGTAATTCAAGAACACAAATATTACGCACCTGATGGATGAGAATTTTGAGGCGGTTATCTTCGTCAGCTCCGGGATTGCAGATAAAGAGAAAGCCTAGGCGTTTTGTACCCTGACTTAGCCCGAGAGCAAGCGCCTCGATTCTTTTCTCTCCGGCGAGAATTTGGACCCGTCCGGGTACCGGCGGATTCAACGGGGTAGCCTTTAGAAAATCCCCTTCATAAAAGTCGGGCTCACTGATAGTGGACTCGAGGATACGATAGGAGGGACTTGTGAGCAAAACCGCTCTTTCCACAAAACGAGAAACCCTTTCCGCAACCTCTTTGAGACCACCTCCGTTAATAAGTCCGTTCAGCAGGTCATTTTGTAGCTTAAGGGCTTCCTCCGTATACATAATCGATCCCCCTCCCCTGAATTTTGGAGTCCAATTTTAGATTACTTATTCATAGCTTAGAGACATTATATCGTTAAAACTGATAATATTCAAAAGCACCAAAAAAGGAGGGTCGATAACTACCACTTAAGCAGTTAGCAACACTCCTTTAGGATATACCATTTTTACCTATAATTATGTGGCTTAAATCACTTAGCTGTAAATTTTAATTATCTTTCTTCTAATTAGAATAGGCCAATTTAAAGATCCCCTTCTTGCAGCAACTTTTTGTAATAAAAACCGCTCGTATATAGTGCTACCGCCGGATTGTGGCCCAGCACCCTATCTTTGGTAATAAGAGTGGTAACTGGAGCCTCAGAATACTTGATGAATAAAGAGTCATGACCAACACAGAGACCAACAATTACATTGAGATCTGTCTTTTCTTCGTTAAGCAAAGTCGCTTGGAGTACGGGGTTACATAGAGATTCATGACAGCCTTTGCTGATCTTAAGATCTTCGGGAACTCCAACTTCAGTCTTATCCACCGCGCCAACTTTACAGATAGTTCCATAACTTTCCAGGCCTTTGGCTTTAAGGATCTTGGCAAAAATTTTAGCTTCGCTCATTAAACCCACGCAAGTAGCGATACCGATTTTTTTAGCCCCAATCTTTTTGGCGAAGGCAATAATTTCCTCAACTCTAGTAAGCTTTCCATAATAAGTACCTTCGATTTCCGCCGCAGCCGCAGAAAGTTTCGCTACAACCTCATCCTTACGATAGAGTTCATTAATCCCTTCGATTTTTGCCTGATCCGTATTTGTTGTCAAGCAGAATTGGGGGAAACTGCCCTCTTTTCTGTAGCAATTTAACACCCCACAATCCGTACAGCTAAAACGCTTCTCCTCTTTCATTATACCTCCCCCTTCAAAAAGGTCTGTGTATTTTCTTCTCCCAAATCTTACTGTTATTTTTTATTATAGATTTATAGACAATTTAACTCAAGATAGACTTTTATTTTAGCATATGGAACACTTCGTTGCCTTTAGCGCCCGCGGACTTATATTTTCCGATTAGCTGAATGAAAGAAGCAGGAGACCTGTTCCCCTGCTTCTTCTTGAAGTAATCTTTTACCGTAAAAATCCCTTATGTTAAAGCTCGTGAATAAATAATCCGCTTCTTAATTTTGGTTCAAACCAAGTGGATTTGGGCGGCATCAGTTGGCCTGCATCGGATACGGCAAACAGCTCTTCGATGGAGGTAGGAAACAGGGAAAAGGCGCATTTCATATCACTGTTGGCTCGTTTCTCCAACTCTCTAAGTCCTCTGATCCCACCCACAAAGTCAATGCGTTTATCTGTCCGGATATCTTTGATCTGAAGAATAGGTGTTAAGAGGTGATTCTGTAGTAGAGCCACATCTAGTCCCTCCACAGGGTCATTGGAGCGGATTTCCTCCCTGGCGGCAAGCTTATACCATGTACCTTCTAAATACATACCGAAGGTGGCCTTTTCCGTAGGTTTATAGGGGGCGTCCCCCAGCTCAACCACAGCGAAAGCTTCTTCAATCTTCTCAAGAAACTCTGCCTTGCTTAAGCCATTAAGGTCTTTGACTACCCGATTGTAGTCTAGAATCATCAGCCGGTCATGAGGAAAGAGTACCGAGAGAAAATAGTTAAATTCTTCTTCCCCTGTGTATCCGGGATTTTCGGCCCTCCGCTTGAGGCCCACTTTTACAGCCGAGGCGGTGCGATGATGACCATCGGCGATGTAAATGCTTTGAATCTCCTGAAAGCCCGCCGCGATCTTGGCAATGTACTCATCCTCGGCGATTACCCATACTGTATGCTTTATGCCGTCTGGGGAAAGGAAATCATAAAGGGGCTTCTGCTGTTTTGCCCTTTCGATTACTTCATTAATACCGGCTTGAGAGCGATAGGCCAAAAAGATGGGGCCGGTCTGGGCATTACATATATCAACATGATTAATGCGGTCAATCTCTTTGTCTTCCCTGGTTTTTTCGTGCTTCTTAATGACATCCTTAAGGTAATCATCAATGGAAGCACAGCCGACTAAGCCGGTCTGAGAACGGCCATTCATGGTAAGCTCATAGATATAGTAGCAGGCCTTTTCTTCTCTGATGAAAATTCCTTCCTTAATCATCTCCTGCAGGATTTCTCTAGCCTTTGCATATACTTGAGGATTATAAGGATCTATATCCTCAGGCAATTGAGTTTCAGCCCGATCCACCTGCAAAAAAGATAAAGGCTCTTTTTTTATTTCGGCTAAGGCTTCCTCACGGTTATAGACATCATAAGGGAGAGCGGCCACTTTGCCCGCTACATCCTCCCTTGGCCTTAAAGCCTGAAATGGTCTAATCGTTGCCACTGCTTTCCCTCCTTTTGAAACAAGGGGACAGGTACACTGTTTCACCTCTGTTTCTACTTGATGACTCTGACCCGTAATACGCCTTCGATCTCCCCGAGTTTATTGATGATTTCGGGACTTGGGGATGTTTCCACATCGATCAAGGTGTAGGCCCAGGGGCCTTTGCTCTTATTCATAAGGTCTGAGATATTGACATTCTCTTTGGCTAAGGTTGAGGTAAATTGGCCCAACATATTAGGAATATTACGATGATTGATGGCAATACGTCCTGCTTGGGTACATACTCCCATATCACAATTGGGATAGTTGACGGAGTTTTTAATATTGCCATTCTCTAGATAATTCATCAGCTGTTCAACAGCCATAACGGCGCAGTTTTCTTCAGATTCCGCTGTAGAAGCTCCCAGGTGAGGGATGGTGATCACACCTTCTACCCCGCAGACTTTCGGGTTGGGGAAGTCTGTAACATATTTAGCTACCTTGCCGGTGTTGATTGCTTCGATGAGGGCCTCTTCGTCAACTAGGACATCCCGTGAGAAGTTTAAAAGGATCACTCCATCTTTCATTTGCTCGATGGCACGTTTGTTGATCATCCCGCGAGTGGAGTCGGTTAAAGGGACATGGATGGTGATAAAATCACATTCACGGAAGATCTCTTCCACTGATTTGATGGGTTTAATATACTTGGATAACCTCCAGGCATACTCAACGGAGATATAGGGATCGTAGCCATATACATCCATTTCCAGTTTATTGGCGGCATTAGCTACCAAGACGCCAATAGCTCCTAAGCCGATAACTCCCAGCTTTTTGCCTTTAATTTCCATACCGGCAAATTTGGCTTTATTCTTTTCCACAAGCTTGGCTACATCCGGGTCGGTCTGGCAAGAGTTGACCCAGTTCACCCCACCCACAAGATTGCGGGCGGCCATAATCATGGTTGCGATAACCATCTCTTTGACCCCGTTGGCATTAGCACCGGGAGTATTAAAGACGACAATTCCCTTTTCGGCACATTTATCTAGGGGAATATTATTGACCCCGGCCCCGGCTCTGGCAATGGCCTCGATAGTAGGAGGCAGCTCAAGGTCATGCATGGCGGCACTTCGGACAAGGATTCCATGGGCATCTTCGTGACGGTCCACGTTCACGTAATTATCGGTAAAATGGCTTAATCCTGCCTCAGAAATATTGTTCATGCAGTTAATCTTAAACATTTTCTACACACTCCTCTTATTTGTCTTTTTAAACTCTTTAGCTTCTTTTACGAGCACCTAAGGCCCCTGGTCAGATCGATATTTCCGGTCAAGATACTTCGCTTCGCTCAGTATGACAACGTAATGATGTTCTTCGCAATAGATTTCATCTTTTCTATTCACTGCTTCAAATTTTCTTATTCTCTGCTTCGAATTTTCTCATGAATTCTACGAGGTCTTTAACCCCTTGGACCGGCATAGCATTATAGATGCTTGCTCTCATTCCGCCAACGGTGCGATAGCCTTTTAGGTTCTCAAAGCCGGCGGCCTTCGCTTCTTTAATAAATTTGGCATCCAGTTCCTCAGAGCCGGTGACAAAGGGGACATTCATCAAAGAGCGGTCCTTTTTCTCAACGGTGCCTTTAAACATTTCACTGGTATCAAGGTAGTTATAGAGAATGGCGGCTTTTTCCTCATTGATTTTCTTAATTGCTTCCAGTCCGCCTAGCTTCTTAAGCCATTTGAATACCTTACCACAGATGTAAATTCCATATACGGGAGGGGTATTATAGGCGGAGTTATTGTCCACATGAACCTTATATTTTAACATGGTGGGGGTTCCCGGCAAAAAGTCGTCAGTGATTAAGTCTTCCCGGATAATGACGATAACCACCCCGGCGGGTCCTACATTTTTCTGTGCTCCGGCAAAGATCAGGCCGTATTTGCTCACATCCACAGGTTCGGAAAGGAAATCGGAAGACATGTCGGTCACTAAGGGTTTATCCCCTACCTCCGGAAGCTCGTTAAACCTGGTGCCGAAGATGGTGTTGTTGTGGCAAATATACACATAATCCGCATCCTCGGAGAACTTGAGATCCTTAAGCTCAGGAATATAGGTATAGTTCCGATCCTCTGAGGAGGCGACCACATTGATCTTGCCATAGAGCTTTCCTTCCTGGATGGCCTTCTTTGCCCACTGTCCGGTGTTGAGATAGTCGGCTACCTTATTTTTCATCAAGTTCATAGGAACCATAGCAAATTGTTGAGATGCCCCTCCTTGAAGGAAGAGGACCTTATAATTATCAGGGATATTCAGGAGATCCCTTAGATCCTGCTCCGCCTCAGCCATCATTCTTTCAATAGTTTTGGTGCGGTGGCTCATCTCCATAACGGACATTCCGGTGCCCTGGTAACTAAGCATCTCCTCTGCGGCCTCTCTTAGTACTTCTTCCGGCAAAACAGCAGGTCCGGCTGAAAAATTGTAAACTCTTTTCATTGTCTATTTCCTCCCTATTTTATAAGATGTATGCCTGATGGCTTTATTGGATTACCGTGTAAAAAAATAAAACCCACCCCAATATTTGGGGCGGGTAATTCCGCGGTGCCACCCAAGTTTCAGCCGTTACAGTTACTAGTGGGAAACAACTATGTTGTCTTTTCCTTAGCCTAAGTCAAAATTCGACTTATAACTCTCGGTAAAAAACAAAACCCCTCATCCCAATCAGGGACGAGAGGTATTCCCGCGTTGCCACCCATGTTGCCGTAATCGGCCAACTTATGTCCGCGTTATCGGGCGGAACCCGTCACAATTCATCATTGGCCACTCCGGGGTGGAATCCATATCGCTTCATAGACCGACTTGCACCAACCGTCAGCTCTCTATACTATATCAGCAGTGGACGCCCCTTCATCGTGTTAAACAATAGATTTAATGTTGTTATGATTCTAATCCATTCTTTTATATCTGTCAATAGGTTTTTTAATTAATTATTTCCCGGCTTCTTCCCCTGCTGTGAGATCTCCCTCCAGGCCGATTTCGGCAGCAATATTGCGCATTCCTTTGATGGTCTCCTCAATGATCTCATTTAAGTCCTTACCCAAACGATTGGCCCCATTCTCAATCACTTCGCGATTAACATTCTCGGCGAAGCTTTTTTGTTTCCATTTCTTTTTTACGGATTTGGCAGTTAAATCAAAGAGACTCTTGCTGGGGCGGAGCAAGGCCGTAGCGGAGATCAGTCCTGTTAATTCATCAATAGTGTAGAGGACCTTTTCTGCATTTTCTTTTGGCTCCACATCATATACCAGTCCATAGCCGTGACTTTCGATAGCCCGAATAAATTCTTCCGGCAATTGCCTGGGCTCCAGGATTTCCCGGGTTTTACGGCAGTGCTGATCCGGATACATCTCAAAATCAATATCATGTAATAAGCCAATATTGCCCCATAGATCAGGGTCCTCTTGATAAAGGGCGGCAAAATGACGCATGACGGCTTCTACCGTAATGGAGTGACGTAATAAGGTCTCACTTTTAACATACTCGTTGAGAAGCTGCCAGGCAGCCTCTCGATCCCTTGCGTAATCCAGCATCCAGCATCCTTCTTTCTATTTTCTTGCGCAACGATACGGAGGGGCCGTTCCCTACTCTATTTCCTCAAGATTGTATGGGGTTTCTTGATAGACATAGTAGTTCAGCCAATTGGCAAAAAGCAAGTTAGAATGTCCCCTCCATTTGACAACAGGGGTCTTGGCGGGGTCATCTCCGGGATAATAATTCTGTGGGATATTGATGGGTAGTCCTTGGGAAACATCCCGGTCGTATTCCCCTTTTAAGGTCATTGGATCATACTCAGAGTGACCGGTGACAAAAATCTGCCGTCCTCCTTTGGTCCCGACAATATAAACCCCAGATTCTTCGGATTCAGAAAGAATCTCCAGCTCCGGTTCTTTTTCAATGTCTTCTCTGCGGACTTCCGTATGCCGGGAATGAGGAACATAAAAGACATCGTCAAAGCCTCTGAACAACCGTACATTCCGCCGGTTAAGGGTATGGGGAAAGACGCCAAACATCTTAGCCGACAAAGGATACTTAGGTATCCCAAAGAAATGGTAAAGCCCCGCTTGGGCTCCCCAGCAAATAAAAAGGGTGGAAAAAACATTGTGCCGGCTCCAATCCATAATCTTTTGCAGTTCCGGCCAAAAATCCACTTCCTCAAAGGGCAGCAGCTCAATAGGCGCACCGGTAATAATCATGCCGTCAAATTTTTGATCCTTAATGCTGTCAAAGGTCTGGTAATACTTGATCAGATACTCCTCGGGAGTGTTCTTGAAGAGATGGGTCTCCGGATAGAGCAGGGTAATATCCACTTGCAAAGGGGAATTACCTAAGAGCCTAAGGATTTGGGTTTCTGTGACAATTTTATTGGGCATGAGGTTTAGGATAATTATACTAAGGGGACGGATATCTTGGTGTTCCGCACGCCTTTCTTCCATAATGAAAACATCTTCTTTGATGAGTATTTCCGCTGCAGGCAAGCCGTTGGGCACATTAATTGGCACTCACTCTCCCCCTCTCAAATAAAAAAACCTCTTTCACAGGAAAGAGGATAACAACATAAGTTCCTCCCTCATCTTGCAATGAATCCATTGCAGGAGTTAGCACCGTTGTATTCCATTGGTCGAATACCGGTTGCCGGGCTTCATAGGGCCAGTCCCTCCGCCACTCTTGATAAGAAATTGGATGCTATTCAATTTAAGGCAAACCCATGGGTCATTGTCACTATATTATTACATCTATTCACCAAAGTCAATCTGATCTATAACAAAAAACTAAAAAATCTCCAGACCCACCGGACAATGATCGGAACCAAGTACCTGATCATAAATAATTGCATCTTTAAGCTGATCTCTTAGGCTTTCCGAAACGCAAAAATAGTCAATACGCCAGCCCACATTATTGGCACGGGCATTAAACATATAGGACCACCAAGTATAAGCCCCGGTCTTATCCGGGTAAAAGTGACGGAAAGTATCGATAAAGCCGTTATCGACGATTTGGCTGAATTTGGCTCTTTCTTCATCGGAAAAGCCTGCATTCTGCCGATTGGATTTAGGGTTTTTGAGGTCGATCTCGGTGTGAGCTACATTAAGATCACCACAGAAAATCACGGGTTTGGACTGTTCAAGGCCCTTTAGATAGCTTAAGAACTCCTCTTCCCAAGTCATCCGATAATCTAAACGGGTTAATCCTCTTTGGGAATTAGGGGTATAGACCGTAACCAGGAAGAACTTCTCGAATTCTAGGGTAATGACCCGACCTTCCTGGTCATGTTCCTCCTTGCCAATCCCATAAGTTACATTGAGAGGCTTAGTCTTGGAAAATACAGCGGTTCCGGAATACCCTTTTTTCTTGGCAAAATTCCAATACATATGATATCCCTCAAGTTGAAAAGGGATCTGGTCCTCCTGAATCTTGGTTTCTTGAAGGCAAAAAATGTCGGCTTCTTCTTGTTGAAAAAAATCCATGAAGCCCTTATTTAAGCAGGCCCGCAAGCCGTTGACATTCCACGATATTAATTTCATCCCCGACTCTCCTCTTATCATTGGCACTTATATCTTATCTACATACCGATCTCTTGAGCCAACCAGGCCTTTTCATCAGCATTTAAGCAGGGTTCCAGCTCGGTATAAACCATTTGGTGATACTCGGTCAGCCACTTCTGCTCTTCCGGTGTGAGCAGGCTTTGGTCGATTCCAGCCATATCGATGGGGCAATAGGTAAGAGGCTCAAACTTTAGGAATTGGCCGAATTCAGTCTCCTCGTCCTTGACCACCACCATCATATTCTCGGTACGGATACCATGTTTCCCTTCACGATAAATACCGGGCTCATTAGTCAGGATCATACCTTCCTCAAGCCTTACCGTATTGGGAACTTGGCTCAATCTTTGGGGTCCTTCATGAACATTTAAGAAAATCCCTACCCCATGACCAGTCCCGCATTTATAATCTATGCCGTATTTCCAGATGGGCTGTCTGGCTAAGACATCCAAGTTGGAGCCCGTGGCACCGTAGAGGAATTTAGCGGTTGCCAAAGCAATATGTCCTTTTAACACCAGGGTATAATCTTTTTTCTCTTCTTCAGTCAAAGGTCCTAAAACAATGGTACGGGTGATATCGGTGGTACCGCCAAAGTATTGACCACCGGAATCTACGAGCAAAAGCCCTTCATTTTTTAGGGTATAGGCACTCTCCGGCATTGCCTTATAATGCATCATGGCAGCATGATCCTTATACCCGGCGATAGTGTCAAAGCTTAAACCAACACAATCGTTGCTTTCTCTTCTCAACGTTTCAAGATAATCCCCAGCGGAAAGCTCAGTAATAGGCTCCTGACCAACGTTCGTTTTGAGCCACTTGATAAATTTCACCATAGCAACCCCATCTTGGATATTGCTGGACTTTAGGTTATCTAATTCAACTTTATTCTTTATCGCTTTTTGCAATGTGGTAGGATTCGATCCCTCCACTTTTTTAGTTTGGGGATTAATAGCGTGATAAAGTAAGGCGTTAACTCCCTCAGGGGCAAAGAGGATAGCATCTTCGTCTCTTAGTCCTTGCAGAAGCTCGCCTACCGCTCCATAAGGCATGATTTTAATTCCATCCCTTTCAAGCTCGGCTTTCACGTTAGCGGGAACCTTAGCTTCATCAATGCATAAATAACAGCTTACCTGGGTTACTAGGACGTGGGCGATGGTCACCGGGTTATTGGGGACATCCCCTCCCCGAATATTCAAAAGCCAGGCTATGTCATCTAAGGATGAAAGCAGATGAATATTTGCCCCCTTGGCACTCATCTGTTCACGTAGTTCATTTAGCTTTTCGACCCGGGACCGCCCGGCGTATTTTACTTCATGGATAAAAACTTTTTCAGCCGGTATAGCCGGTCGGTCTTTCCAAAGCCTGCCGACAAGATCTTGGTCGAATTTTAAGGTTGTCTTCCCTTGAAAATCTTTTTCCATGTCTATGACTTGTTTGGCGGAAAAGACATTGCCATCAAAGCCTATGACACTGCCTTGGGGCAGGACTTTCTGCAACCATTCGGTAAAAGTAGGGACTCCCGGTTCAGCGGCGCGGAACAAACGAATACCGGAGTTTTGAAGCTGCCTTTCAGCTTGAATATAGTAGCGGCCATCGGTCCAAAGCCCTCCATCATTTTTCGTAATGACCACAGTTCCGGCGGAACCCGTAAAGCCCGAAATCCACTCCCGGCATTTATAGTGAGCTGCTACGTATTCACTGAGATGGGGGTCAGAGCTGGGAATGATGTAAGCATCCATCTGATACTCTTGCATTAATTTTCTTAGTTTCTCAATCCGTTCTTGAATTCGCATGCTAATATCCCTCATTTACTATTTATTTAGAGCCACGCCGGCACTCCTATTAGATTTCCCCAGTAACATAGTAAACTGTATTCTGCGCACAAGGGCCGCCAATTACTTCGTCTTCTATTTACAACTCCCATTGAAACAAGGAACCTGTCCCCCTGTTTCAATTAACCGGATGATACTTAGTGCCTTGTCCGTTGGTTACTGCTTGATAAATGTCGGCAATAATAATATTATTCTTAATTAAATGGGCTTTTGCCGATTGATAATCCGCTACCCTTAAGGCAATGCCGCAACCGGCCTTGATGCTTGACGGTACGGGCATGACCCCTACGGAAAAGCCTCCTTCAAGCAGGGACTTTTCAGCGAAGATCGCCATATGAGTGTTGGGAAAGGTTATTATATAAAACACACAATACCTCCTAGATATTGATCAATCGCTTAGCCCCTGCCATAGTGGATACGATGCTATACATGTTCGTAATCTCGCCCACTCCCAGCTTTTCAGTAAGTTCATAAAAATTGGTGCAGGCACCGCAGGTTTGGATAATTGTTCCCTTTTCTGCCAAGGCCTTAAGGTCTGCTAAACTATTGGAGTCATTACTGGTCAAGTAGGCTCCCGAGTTAAAGAAAAGAAGATGGCTAGGGGGAGGGTTCAGCTCGGTTAAGGAATAAATAAAACTTTTTAGGAGGACCCGGCCTAGATCAAGGCTGCCTTCTCCCATAGTATCGCGGCCGATCGCAACCACTAATCCGGAGTCTTCGGCAGAGCCTTGCTCTTCAACCAAACATCCATCTCCGGCAACAATAGTCACCTCGATGACTCCCTTTTCTTTTTCTACATATTCACTTTGCAAACCCATTCCGGAAGCCATCTTTTGCAGGTTTTGACGTGAGATATCGCTATCCACTAATATAGTGACCACGCCGCCCTCCTCACCTAATCCTGCTAAAGCCTTTTTGGCTCGAATCACCGGGATGGGGCAAACTTGGCCAAGGGCATCTATTTTAATCACGCTAGTTCCTCCTTGCGAGTCGAATTTCGAGATCAGGTGAAACAAGGGGACAGGAACACTGTTTCAAGGAGCGAGCACGCGAAGCGTCCCCATGGCTTTCTATTGTGTTACCGTAGAATAATCGGCAGAGCTTGACGAGAAATTACTTCACCGATGATTCTTGCCCGGGGTTCCGCCTCCTGGATTGCCTTTAACACTTCCTCTGCGTTGGCTTTAGGTACACTGATAAGTAAGCCGCCGGAAGTCTGAGGATCAAGCATCAACTCCTGTAAAGGGAAAGGTGTATCGCCGAATTCCACCGCACCCGCCATGAAATTGCGATTTCTTTGGCCGGCGGCAGTCAACAGATAGTCTTCCGCATAAGCATAAGCTTGAGGTATATAGGGTAGTTGTTGCGGATACAAAACGATCGCGGTCCCTTGCCCTGCCATTTCCCGAGCATGGGCCAGAAGGCCAAAGCCGGTAATATCGGTACAAGCATGAACAGGAAAATCATGGATTCTTTCGGCTGCGTATTTGTTCAACCGCTGCATTGATGCAAGGGCAGCTTCGACCGCCTCCGGGTTTGCCATTTCTCCCCGCTGAGCAGCCATAACGATGCCCACTCCCAAAGGTTTGGTGAGAATCAGTTGATCCCCCGGCTGTGGGGTATTGTTTTTCCAGATCCTTTGGGGATTAAGTCGACCGGTAACTGCCAGTCCGTACTTGGGTTCACGGTCATAGATGGAATGCCCTCCGCAAAGAACCGCTCCTGCTTCCTGGAGCTTTTCCGCCCCTCCAGCCAATATTTCTCCCAAAGCCTGAATCTCCTCCCGTTCCGGGAAACAAACTAGATTCAGGGCAAAAAGAGGAGTCCCTCCCATAGCATAAACATCACTCAAGGCATTAGCCGCCGCTATGCGGCCAAAGGTCCGGGGATCTTCGACCATTGGGGTGAAAAAGTCCACCGTGGAAACGATTGCTGTTTCAGCACTGATTTGGTAAACCGCCGCATCATCTGAAGCGTCGAAGCCTACTAAAAGATGTGGATCTTGAAAAGCAGGCAAGGCCGATAGCACCTTGGACAACTCTCCGGGGCCAATCTTGGCTCCACATCCTCCAGTTGTGCAGCTGGATAAGAATGACTTCATAGCTTAAAGACCCTCCAATATAGCATGTATAAAAAACCTAACTATTCTATCATAACTCTTTTTTTTGGATTATACTAGATTATAGACTAAGGGATATTGCGGGTCCAAAAATGTGTCAACAACCCCGTCCCCCTGACAATTAGTATGTACTATAGGAGAATAACAAAAATGATTTATTTAGATAATGCCGCTACTACATTGATAAAACCCCCTGAGGTCAAAAAGGCCGTCTTACAGGCGATGGATACTTTTGGCAATGCCTCGAGAGGGGCCCACCCCCCTGCCTTGGATGCATTGCGCACCTTAATGGAGACACGGATGGAATTTGCCTCCTTCTTTGGTCTTGAAGACCCCATGCGGATGGTCTTTGCCCTTAATGCCACTGCCGCCTTAAACCTTGTTATCAGCAGCATCCGCGGGCATATTGTCACTTCGGCAGCAGAACACAACTCCGTTCTGCGTCCTGTTTATCGCCACGGCAACTATACTGTAGTACCTTGTGACGAGAAAGGACGTATCTTTGCTGAGCAAATTGCTTCGGCTCTGCGTCCGGATACGGAAGCCGTCGTCCTCACCCACGCCTCCAATGTCACCGGCAATGTCTTTCCCATTGAGGGTGTTGGAGAATTATGTGCGGAGCGGGGGATTCACTTGATTGTAGACGCTTCCCAAAGTGCCGGGCTTTTACCTATTCAAATGAAAAATATTTCTGCCCTTTGCTTCACCGGCCATAAGTCTCTATATGGTCCTCAAGGTACGGGGGGGCTTTGTCTAGGGCAAGGTTTCCAACCCCAATCCCTGATCGTGGGAGGAAGCGGTCATCATACCTTTGATCCTCATCATCCGGCGGAACTACCGGATGCCTTAGAGGCGGGAACCCAGAACGCTCACGGAATCGCCGGTCTTTTAGCCGGTTTATCCTATATTCGCTCCACGGGTTTAATCAACATTCACCGGCAAGCAGATACTTTAGCCCGGAAATTCGGTCAAGAGGTGTCCAAGTTACCAGGGGTTAAAGTTTATGGCGACCTGAATGCTATAATTCGTGTGCCTATTGTTTCCCTTAATATCCAAGGCTATGACTGTTCCCAGGCGGCAAGCATACTTTATGAAAGGTATGGTATTTGTGTCAGAGCAGGTGCCCATTGCTCCCCGCTCATGCATAAAGCTTGCGATATTGAGGGCTCGGTGCGCTTTTCCTTCTCTCATTTTAATACATTAGAAGAAACGCAAATTGCCATCACTGCGGTAAAAGAACTCAGTACTGCCTAACAACAATGGGGGTTGCTTAGGACCTAGAAAAGCTCGTGCTTGCGGGCACAAAAAGATAGAAAAAATTATACGTATATTATAAAATTAAAATAGAGCTTCGGTGTTATTGCTTTGGTTCCTACAGTTATAGTTTGAGGAGTGAGACTATGAAAGCTAGTTACTACAAGTCGATCATAGCCGCCAGCCCAAATGCTTATGCAAGTCATAAAATTATTTGTGATGATAGGGATAATCCTTTGGACTTTAGGTGTATTGATATAAATGCAGCCTTTGCAAACATTATCGGCCTAAAGACCCAGGCAATAATCGGGTATAGAATTACCGATATGATTCCGATTATGAACAAAAGCCCCTACAATTGGCTCGAAGAATTCGGAAAGGTTGCTTTAAACGGTGATATTTGGGAATTTGAGCTTTGTCCCCAAGCCTTAAAAATTCCCTATCGAATTAAAGTCTTTTCACCCCAAAAATATTATTTTGTTACTGTTTTTTCCGCAGTATCCGAATACGAGGAACGACTATGTTTAAGTGAACAAAGATTCAAGATGCTCGTAGATAATATGGCCGAAAATCTATGGACTATTGATTTAAGCAATAATTTTACCTATGTTAGTCCCTCTGTTCACAATATCTTAGGCTATACTGCCGAGGAAGTTCTTTCTATGCGACCGGAGCAAATCCTCACCGAAGAATACTTTTCGCAGATGATGGATTTGTTCCAAGAGGCCCTAAGGGCAGATAGATCCGGAGATCGAGACCCTGCACGCTCCTGGGTAATTGAAGCAGAGTCTACGTGCAAGAACGGAAAGAAAAACTGGACTAAAAGCACTATACGCATATTAAGAGATCATAACTCCGAACCGATTGGTTTTCTCGGAGTAAGCCATGATGTTACTGAAGAAAGAAAAGCGAAGCAAGCTTTAGTTTATAGCGAGCGGCTTAAGGAAATCTTATTAGCAAACTTGCCCGGCATGGCCTATAAGGTTAATAATGGCCCGAAATTGTTGTTGGACTATATCTCCGACGGCTGTTTTAACCTGACAGGCTATACACCGGAAATGATTCAACAGAATGTTAATTCTTTTTTTGCTAAACCTGATCCCACGTTAAAATGTATTGAACTGGTAAGTAGACTTCAAAATAGAATTGCCGAGGTATTAATCAGCAAATCGGAGTATAAAGACGAATACCTTATAACTACCGCTTCCGGCGAAAAAAAATGGGTTCTCGACCATGGCAAAGGAATCTACAACGAAGCAGGCGAGCTTTTAGCACTTGAGGGATTAATCATTGATATTACCGACCGCAAACTTAAAGAGGAGGAAAACCTCTTCTTAACCTATCACGACACCTTGACAGGGCTTTACAACCGATTTTATTATCAACAAGCGGTTAACTCTTTTGATTCATGGGAGTTTTTTCCTCTTTCCGTTATCATTGGCGATATTAATGGCTTAAAATTGATCAATGACGCTTTTGGCCATGATATGGGCGACAGCCTCATCCAGGATACTGCTAAAATCTTAAAAAGCTGCTGTCGCGAAAATGATGTGGTAGCCAGAACCGGGGGCGACGAATTCTGTATTCTTTTGCCCCGGACCGACATTGTTACGGCTACCAAGAGGATTCAGATGATTCAAAAGTGCTGCGCCAAGTTTAACAACGGGCTTAAAGATAAAGCCTATAGTGTGGATATCGCCTTAGGTTTCAGCACCAAAACGAAGCCTTCCGAAGATCTTAACAGTATTATTAAGATGGCTGAAGATAATATGTATAAGCACAAATTATTGGTGCATAACAGCTCACGCAGCATGATTGTTTCCTCGATCAAGAAAGCCTTACTAGAACGCACTCAGGAAACAGAAGAGCATATGGAGCGTCTTATCTTATTAGCCAGAAAGTTTGGTAACAAACTAGGCCTTTCCCAAATGGAGCTGGATGATCTTTTACTTCTCGCCACCCTGCATGATATCGGGGAGGTGGGCATCGAAGAGAGAATCCTCCATAAGCCTTGTAAGCTCTTAGCGGAAGAGTGGGAAGAAATCCGGAAACACCCTGAAATCG
Organism: Desulfitobacterium sp.; assembly: GCF_982384815.1. NCBI lineage: Bacteria > Bacillati > Bacillota > Clostridia > Eubacteriales > Desulfitobacteriaceae > Desulfitobacterium > Desulfitobacterium sp. The sequence goes on from NZ_CEVWNY010000002.1 coordinate 16,181, forward strand.
GCTATCGAATCGCTATGTCTTGCCAAGAGTTCAGTTCCATAGCTGATTTTATCCTCTCCCACCAAGAGCGTTGGGATGGTAAAGGCTACCCCCGCGGACTGGCCGGCAAAAATATTCCCTTTCTTTCCCGTATTATAGCAGTTGTTGATGCCTATGATGCCATGACTCAAGACCGTGCTTATCGGAAGGCCTTATCCCGGGAAGAAGCCATTTCTGAAATCAGAAATAATACCGGCACTCAATTTGACCCGAATATCGCCCCGGTTTTCCTTGAATTATTAAAAGACAACCCGCATCTTTAGTTAGTTGCTAGAATCAGCCCCTTAGGTCTTGATCAGACTTAAGGGGCTGATTAAATACTGAAAATCTTTTGTCGAATTGGCAGGAAAATGCTTAGGAAAAGCGAAAAAACAAAGAGACTATTATTTTGCATCTATAAGGAGCTAGTGATTATGTACAAAAAAGTTGTTTTCTTACTCACCCTACTAATAGTCATTACTTTGTCCGGCTGCTCCCTGGGTTCTTCTAATCAGATATTAAGTCCTGAGGAATTCGCTCAGAAGAAAGGCTTTTCCATAGGCGAATTTAACAAAGACTATTTGCTGGATCATCAATTTAGGCATAAGGATGGCAGCTTCATGTCCATCAATTTCACCGATCTTAAGGTTGAAGAGGAGCGGGCTTTAACCGATGTAACCCTTCAGCATGCAGTAGTTATCACCAGTGCGGATTCTTTAGAAATCACCAAAGAGGCTTTAAATGATGCCCTCTACTTTGAGTTCTATACCGCTAAAGATCGAAAAGCCAATTTGGATATTCGCATGTTTTTAGTAGATGGGGCTAACGGTCAAAGCGAGATCATCCTTAACTGCGAGAAATTTGACATTACCTTATACGACTATTTGGTTGTGGGGCCGATCGAAGAGGCCAATGGCCAAAAATTAGTTTTTAGTTTGCCTAAAAACTAAAAGAGATAAATTCATGGGAAAGCCGCTCACTTATCCCTGTCACCCGATTTAAGGCTTCGGAGATAACCTTTGCTTCTGCTTGGTTTAGCGTAGAACTATTGAGGATTTTATTGATGATCTCATCCATCTCCGATATCTCAGTGGCTAAAAACTGAAGCAGGGGCACAGTACGGCTATTAGTCTGTTTAATATTAACTACAAGTTGTTGGATGAACTGGATCGACTGCTTGCTTCGATCAGCCAATTTCTTTACTTCATCAGCAACTACGGCAAATCCCCTTCCCGCTGCTCCGGCACGCGCCGCCTCAATGGCGGCATTTAAGGCTAAAAGGTTGGTTTGATCGGAAATCATCTTAATGGTATTAATTAATTCATCGATTTTTAGCGCATTGGTATTCAATTCTTCGGCGATATGAATTGTTTCATCGATGCGCTCTACTTGTTTTTTTACCCGGCGATCAGCTTCAATAATACTTGTGTTAGTGTTTTCCAAGAAACTAACTATACCCTCCATTGAACCCATTACTTCTTGGATATGAGCATTCAAATCAAAACTCATATTTTGGGTATTTGAAATTATCTGGTTAAAGTTGAACTCTACTACTCTTTCGGTAAGATGCAGAATATCTTCGGGTTTTATGGTTCGATTGAATTCGATTACTTTTACCTTCGTTTTATCAATGTATTGACCATAGGAAGTCCAGAGTATCCCTTTATGCCCTACGTAGCCCTGCATACCAACGATGTAATCAGCAGAGTTAAGAATTGCGACAATCTGTTGTTTTTCCATTTCGGTAAAGGGTATGATTTCATATTGGACATGATTGACTTCATGCTCAAGGAGATATCTCTCGATGGCTTTACCTTGGGAAGAGTTATTATTAAAAATTACAACTTTAGAACCTGCTGAAATGCGGGCAGCTCTAATGTAAAAAATATCCTCGGGAATCAATTCTAGAGGAAAGATTTTGTTTCTTTCTACATATTTTGACGCTTCTTCCACCCGAGTCGGAAGGACCAGAAAAAGATCTTCATTTAGATTTGGTGGCATTTGTTTAATATAGTACCTATGACGCAATTGAACTTTTTCCCCAAAATACAAGGAAGCTACTCGGTATAATTCATCCGCTACCGCTTGTGAACTTCCAATAGTCGAGACTTTCATTAGATTTTTCATACGGCACCTCAGTCTTTGTGAAGTATATTACTATTTTGACATTTTTTTCAGATCTCCTTTGTTTTTATCGATAATATTTCTTAATGCTTCAATTGTAATATCTGCTCGACAAAAGATTGGTTCTTATACCCCTGGTTAAATAAAAAACTGCTGGTATCAAGCCAGCAGTTTGGAAACAATTTATGAAGGCATCAATGATAGAACTTATTTCCTGACTCTCACATGGTCAATTGAATAATACTTTAAAGCCTCTTCATCAATTTCTACACCTAAGCCAGGCCCTTTCGGCACTTGGATGCGACCCTTATCGACTGTTATCTCCGGCTGAATCACATCTTTGGCAAAATATCGTCGGGATGAGGATAAATCTCCGGGGATATAGTTATCCTTTAAGCTTGCTAAATGGACATGGAGAATTTTAGATATCCCGCTTTCCATCATGCTGCCGATCCAATAATGAACCTTATGCTTTCGACAAGCCTCAATCATTTGCTTAACATAAGCCAGTCCCCCAACCCGGCCCACCTTAAGATTCACAACCTGACAAGCCCTCAACTCCATGGCCCCAGTCAACTCCTCCATGGTTTGGATACTTTCATCCAGACAGAGCGGAGTTTTCATTTGCTCCTGAAGTCTTTGATAAGCGAATAGATCTCCTGCTACTAAGGGTTCCTCAAGGCACATGAGTCCCAGTTCATCGATTTTCATGAGTTCAGGTATCTGATCAGCATTAAAACTTCGATTCGCATCGGCCAATAACATAAGATCAGGGTATCTTGCGCGAATCGTCTTTAGTTTGGCGAAGCCGTCTTCGGGCTTGATTTTAATTTTAAAACGGATATAACCCTCTTGGCGATATTCTTCAATTTGACTGAGCAAGGTCCTAGGATCGAGATCTCCCAGGACCATACCCCCATAGACCCTATCCTGGGTTTCCTCATTAAATACAGTCTCCATAACGGACTGACCCTGACGCCGGGCAAACCCATCTAAAAGAGCATTCTCCACTCCCGCTCCGGCCATGGGGCAGGTCAAGTCCAGCCGGGAGTGAATCTCAAAAGGGTGTTGGATTTCTTTTTCCAGAAGCCGGGGGAGAACACCCTTAAGCAGTACCTCTTTGGACTGAGGAAGAGTCTCCTGAGTATAAAAGGGTTCATTGAAGGCAACTACTTCCCCAAACCCTGAATTCCCCAACTCATCGGTCATTTTAATCACGAGAGTTTCCCGATGCTTCAGCATGGCTTGAGAGGATTTAAAGGCAAACTTCATAGGCAAGCTTAAATGAAATACTGCTATTTTTTCAATCTGCATGGATCATCCCTGCCAAATTCTTTTTGAGTATTTTCCCTGTGGCATTTTTCGGGAGTTCTGATAAATGGACTATCCTTTTAGGGAGTTTATACTTGGCCAGTTTCTTTGAAAGATAGTTTATGATGCCCTCATCATCCAAAGAGGAGACCACAAATAAGCAAGGTACCTGTCCCCACTTTTCGTCTTTCATTCCGACAATGGCACACTCCGATACATCGGGATGGGTATACAAAATGTTCTCGATTTCCTGAGGATAGATGTTTTCTCCTCCGGAGATAATGATGTTCTTACGCCGATCGAGAATGTAGAGATAACCCTCCTCATCCACATACCCAATGTCTTGAGTGCTTATAAACCCCTCCACAGGCTCTTTGCCCAGATAGCCATCCATAACCAGGGAACTTTGGATAAGCACTTCACCGATTCCCTCTCCATCCGGGTTATGAATACGGATGGTGACTCCCGGTAAGGGCAAGCCCACGGAATGAAGCTTCGCGGGATTCCTTGCCACGCAAAAGGTCGTGGCTTGACTGGTGGTCTCCGTCATCCCGTAGGATTTATAGATGGGGATCTTTTTTTGCAGGCAGGTTTCGACCAAGGACTGGGGAATGAATTCACCGCTCACCAGAACCACGCGTAAATGATGTTGGTGGATACGATCGACGATCCTCTTAAACATGGTGGGGACAAGGGAAAGCATATTAATGGATCCCTCTGCGATCCAGTTTAGAACCTGCTCTTCATCGAACTTTTCCATCAAGGTAACTGCGGTGCCGTTATATAAGCTGCGCATTAAGATGGCTAAGCCACCGATATGATACATAGGAAGTACCAGGAGCCAGTTATCCCCTTCCGTTACTCCAAGGGTTTGCTGAGAGGCCAGCACATGAGCAAAAAACTGCTTCCAGCGCAAAGGGACCGACTTGTATTCGCCGCCGGTAGCACTGGTAGCCATCATGACTGCAATGTGTTCCGGATCATATTCCTCCACGCATTTCACATTCTTATCGAATTCACTGTTAAACACGTTCTGAAAGGAGATAAAGGTATCATCGTCGGAAAAAGCCACCCGGATGTTTAAGGTTTTTAACTTCTTTGCCCTTTCCTCCGGAGTTAAACGGGTATTCATCATCAACACTTCGATCTGCAAAGCCTGCAAGGCCAGATAAAATAGGGCCATTTCCACGGAGTTATGCGCGTAAAGAGCAACTCTGGTTTCATCTTTGACAAAGGGTGCCAAGCGGCCGGCCAGGTCGGTGACGCGACGGTCCACTTCTCTAAAGGTAAGCTCATTCAAAAACTTCTGATTTGGCTTTTCCAGGGCATGCTTTTTAAGCCAATTCACCCACATCACCTGCTTCATACTCTTTACTTAATCCATAAAGAAAACAAAATCCCTCGCACATGCTCAGGGTGACAGGAATCTCTCCATTCCTCGACGATGTTGCCCAAGGCAGCATAAAAATCTAATAAGCTAAAACCAAAGTCCCCCAAGATCGCTCCAACTTAGGAGCGAAGGGATAGGCTGGAATTCTTAAGGAAACTTCGGAAACTGCTGAAAATCAGGCTTGCGTTTCTCTTTATAGGCGTCCCGTCCCTCTTTCGCCTCATCGGTTGTATAGTACAAGAGGGTTGCATCTCCGGCTAATTGCTGCAGACCGGCTAACCCATCTGTATCAGCATTGAAAGAGGCCTTGAGGAAACGCAAGGCTGTGGGGGAATGCTGTAAAATCTCCTTGGCCCATTTTACCGTTTCCGCTTCCAACTGCTCAAAGGAAACTACCGTATTCACTAACCCCATGGCCAAGGCTTCCCGGGCAGTATATTGACGACATAGATACCAGATCTCCCGGGCTTTTTTGTGACCGACGATACGAGCGAGATATCCGGCACCGTAACCGGCGTCAAAGGAGCCGACCCGCGGTCCGGTCTGACCGAATCTGGCGTTCTCTGAAGCAATACTTAGATCACACACAATATGAAGGACATGGCCGCCCCCAATGGCAAAGCCATTGACCATGGCAATCACAGGTTTAGGAATCACACGGATTAAACGCTGGAGATCCAGGACATTAAGCCGGGGAATTTGATCCTCTCCTACATACCCGCCATGGCCCCGTACCCGTTGATCCCCGCCGGAACAGAAAGCTTCTTTATCTTGACCTTGACCATGGTTCGCACCTGTTAAAATAATTACACCGACTTGGCTATCTTCCCGGGCAACCGTAAAGGCATGGATCAGTTCCATGACCGTTTTCGGGCGAAAGGCATTACGGACTTCCGGTCGGTTGATCGTAATTTTAGCAATCCCTTCATAGGTTTCGTAAATAATGTCTTCATAATTAATCTTTGATGGTTCCCAAGGAAATTTCATAACAGTTCCTCCCGATTAGTTTTTTCTTTCTGTGGGGGATTTTGGCCCCTACCGAAGGTTAGTCGATAAAAAGCCTTTGACCACTTCTGTAAACGCAGTGGGATTTTCAATATGGGTATTATGTCCAACGCCAGGGATAACTTCCTTTTTAATTTTGGGGTTTAGCTCAAGGAATTTTTGCCCAATTTCCTTATACTTCACGTCGTACTCCCCATTAATGTACAAGGTCGGCATCGATAAATCCGTGATTCGATCTTTTAAGCAGGGGAAGATCCCTTGTCCGCTTCCCAGCAAAGTATTGGCAAGGGCATGAGGTGCATTTTTTAAGCGTCTTTCCCTGATTTTAAAGCGGATTTCCTGGGGCAATTGGGTTTGAGAAACAAAAAGATCCAGGTTGGACCAGTACTGATTAAACCACTCCACCCCCCTTTCTTGAATAGCATTGGCCAGCCAAACATCCTGCCGTCGCCGCTGTGCTCGATTATTGACATCGCATACACCGTAAGATGAACTCTCAAGGATCAGTCCTTGAACCTCTCTTGGGTAAGTTAGAGCATAGGCCAAGGCAATACGTCCACCCATGGAATATCCGAGCAAACAGTATTTAGTAAAACCTAGATGGTGAAGCAATTCATGGAGCTGCCCTAGAAGCATGGGTAATTTATAGGGTTTAGGGGAGTGAGGCTTCTCACTGTTACCATGTCCGATGAAATCCACAAGAACCATTTGATATTCATTGAGCTGAATGGATTCCCAGGTGCCCGAATTTTCCGCAAAACCATGGAAACAAATTATGGGTTGTCCGGAACCCTTTACTTCCACGGAGTATTGGAGGTCCTCAATCGTAATTAGCATGCTTGTTCTCCTGGACTATAGTCCTTAGTCAAGATTCGTATATCGATCATGCAAATCTTTGCTCAGCTCGGCATTAATCTTCACATTGAGAATCTTAACCCCGTTTAAGGTAAGTGCCTCCTGAAAATCCTGCTCAAAGCTTTTATAATCAGCGGGCTCATAATAAGTGAGCCCATAGAGTGTCTTAAGCCCGCTAAAATCGATACCATGAGGGGTCATAAACAGAAAATCAAAATACTTGTTCTCACTTTGGGGTAAATACTTAAAAATCGCCCCGCCATTATTATTTAAAAGGATGATGATTAAATTCAGTTGATGGTTTTTGCCAATAAGCAGGCCGTTTAAGTCATGAAAGAACGCCAAATCTCCGGTTAAGAGCACTGTAGGATGCTGACTGGTGGAAACTCCTAGAGCGGTGGAAACCATGCCGTCGATTCCATTGGCGCCGCGGTTGCACAAGACTTTAATCTGTTGCCGGCGTGCCTCTAAGAAGTAATCCAGATCACGGATCGCCATACTGTTGGCGACAAACAAGCGACTTTCATCAGGCAGAATCTCTTGCAGCCTTTGCACCAGTTTCCCTTCAAATAGACCCTCTTCATCCTGAGCGAGATTCAGATGTTGGCGCATTTTGGTTTGGTAATGCTGCCACTGACCCAAGTATTCATCACTTGTATTACGAACCTCAATGGACCGGGCAAAAGCTTTGGGCGAGGCAATGATATACCGATTGATGGATAAAGAAGGATCCCGGTATTGGAAGATTTCATTGACTTGGAAATACCGAACATCCTGATGGGTAGCTACAAAATGTTGTAAACGCTTGGAAACGGGGGTTTGGCCAAAATGAATAATAAAATCGGGCTTTAATTCCGTCTTAACCGTATCCCTCTTCAGAAAAGCATCATAGCTGTCGATAATAAGGGGACTGTCATAATTGCGAAAGTTAGAAATAGGATCGGCAAGCAGGGGAGTCCTCAGGCGTTCCGCCAACGCTAAAACTTCACCATGGTAATCCGCGTAAGCATCACCACCACAGATAATGATCCCCTTCTTATCCAGAAAGACTGAATTATCGATATCTAATAGCTTCTCCCCTGTTTTCCATGCAAAAGGATCGCTTAAACGGCCCAAGGTAAAATCCACTTCATCTAAATTCGGACTTAAGGGTTCACGCAATGGGATATTTATATGGGATACACCATATCCGCCCGTCATGGAACCGACATAAGCTTTACGCATGACCCCGCGAACATACCGATACATGCTTTTAGTCTCTTCAGGAAGAGCCAGCTCTTCAAAATATTTAGCGTATTCATGATAAAACTTGATTTGATCGATGGTTTGGGGCGCCCCTACTTGACGCAATTCCGGAGGGCGATCAGCAGTTAGGACGATTAAGGGGACATTGGAGTGCTTTGCCTCAACAATAGCCGGAAAATAATGGGCAACGGCGGAACCGGAGGAACACACCAGGACCACAGGACGTTCATTTTCCTTAGCTATGCCGAGGGCGAAAAAACCGGCCGATCGTTCATCGACGCTGACATAGACCTGAAAGCCGTGTTCACAAAACAGAACGGATAAGGGGGTAGAACGTGAACCCGGACTAATAACGACTTCACGTACACCCAGCTGGTATAATTCGTCAACCAACGCCGCGATGTAATTTGTCATAATTGTTCACCTTCATTACAGACTTTCCAAGATTGTTTTTGCTTTATTGGTGGTCTCCAGATATTCCTCAGCACAGTCTGAGCTTGCGATAATACCACAACCTGTGTAAACGTAAAGTGTATTCCCATCAATAAGGGCCGAACGGATTCCTGCTACAAAGACGCCATCACCATCTTCATCCATAATCCCAATCGGAGCGGCGTATAACCCCCGCTCATGCTTTTCATAGCGAGCAATTATATCTAAAGCCTCCTTCACTGGATACCCGCCTAAAGCAGGTGTAGGATGCAAACGCGAAACCCAATCGATTAGGGAATGCTCCTTTGTCTTTGTGGTTATAAGAGTCTTTAGGTGATACAAATTCTTAAGTTCCAAAGTCGTAGTCGCTCCGATCATGACTTCATCACTACAAGACTTCATCACCGTGGCTATATAATCGATAACGATTTGATGCTCACGGCGGTTTTTAGGATCGTTAAGAAGTAATGCTTTTAGTTTCTCATCCGCTTCATGATCGCTCCGTGAAATCGTACCGGCTAAGGCATAACTAAAAATCCGCTCCCTTTCCTTGCGCACGAGTATTTCCGGAGTAGCACCTAAAAAGGTTTTCCCATCTTTGAAGTAGGCAAAGACAAAGGAGTTCGGATTTTTGTCCATAAGGTTTTTTAACACACATTCAATAGCTACGACCGTTTCACATCGAATTTTTATCTCGCGGGAAATCACCACTTTCTTTACTTTCTTCAAAAGGATTTCTTCTTTCGTATGCTTGAATAGTTCTTGCCACTCTTCATAGTCATCAGCAAAGACCTCATAAACATGGTTATGGGAGATAAACTCTTTTTCTTGAATACAGGGCATCTCATTAGGGTAATAAAGCCTTTGTTCCCCTTTCTCCACAACCAGGTAGTATTGAAAAGCAATTGTCTCATTACCTAATCCGGACCATTTTTGATCCTTAAGAGTAGGAAAGAAGGTTCTCGTTGAAAAAACGTAAGGGTATCCCTGATAACTTTCTCCTCTACCAAAAGTTTTTAAGCGTTTGGCCCCCATAATAAGCTGTTGGTCGAGGGGATGATAAAACAAAATCCGTTCCTCATCCGCAAAGTTCTGCCAAAAAGAAAGCACGCTTTTTAGATTTAATTCCCTCTTTCGGTATTCCAAAACAATTATCTCCCGTTCAAAAATATTCTTCAAACCCAAGCAATGAACCCAGGTTCACTTCTTTAATTAGGATCTTACGCCCATTCCTATTTTTTGTCAATCAAAAAATAAAAGGCCATGAAGCTGTTGTTATTACAGTTTCATGGCGAATCATATTTTTTAAGCTGTACCATTTCCAGAAGGCATCAATCGTTCCTCCGCCTTCGCAATTTCTTCCTCCAGTTCTTCCAATTGCCTGATTAATTCCGGCTTGACGGAGTGAGCCGGCCAACGGGCTTTTAGATCTGCAAGCTCCTTTTGAAGCTTAACTAACTTTTCTTGATATAGCGCCCTGATCTCGTTATCCGCTGCTCCAACATCATTACCCTCCACAAGAATCCTCCTTTGCCTGAAAGGTTATCGCCCCTTGCATGCAAACTTCCATGCAATTCTCGCACTCAACACACAAAGTTGGATTGACCACCGGCAGGTGGGCGACCATCTTTATGGCCCCACTGGGACAAGCATGAACACAACGCTGACACCCTCGGCAGAGTTTTTCCAATACATATGCCGCCATCCAACCACCCATCCTTTTCCTCCTGCATTAGCCGAAAAACTACATAACTGCTTTCGTTTCCCTATCTTCCGATTATCTTTTCTTACCCGATACAATCTCAAAAGGCCAATTGACAATACCACCTAAATTCTTCACATTGGTATAGCCCAATTTGGTTAAAATTCTCACGGCGGCGGCACTCCTGTTACCACTCCGGCAATAAACCAATATTTCCGCATCTTTATTAGGCAGTTTCTTGGCAGCTTGGACTTTTAAACTGTTCAGGGGCAGCAAAATGCTCCTTGGAATACGCTTTTCCTCATATTCTTCCTTAGTTCTAACGTCCAACAGCACAATGCCTTTCGTCGAATCTAAGCGTTGTTTAGCCTCTTGGGGACTGATTCTTAACTTCTTATCACCGGAATTTTTAACCAGCTTCCAGACCAAGATTAATATCACTAGGACAATTATTGCTAAAGTTGGATCCATAACTCAAGCTCCTTTCTAGATACCCCTATAGGGTATATAGAAATTATAAATCGGCACTCTCTAATTTGTCAATTATAAAAACAGAAGCTCCTCTCAAACTAAACAGTTTTTTACTGTTTAATTTGAGAGGAGCTTTTACTTCACGTACACACAGTTGGCACTCCCATTTTCTAATTAACTCCGGCTTGACAGAGTGAGCGGGTCAACGAGCTTTAAGAACTGCAAGCTACTTTTGAAGCTGAACCAGTTTTTCTTTATACAGTACCCTTTTTCGTATTCCCGGCTCCGGCATCATTATCCTATCTAGTATTGTACTAATCCGTAATTTAAATATTATTTTTTAATAGATAGATATTATAGACATTTTCAGGTTCAGACTTACTGTATAGTCCAATAAAAGCAATTTTCCCAGTTGGGGAGATAGTAGGACTAGAAATATTTTGAAAGTCTGGAGTAACTACCTTTTCTTCTTTTGTAGTAATGTTTAATACCTTTAACCTTTGCGGATAATAATTTTGTTCTGAAAGTTTATCTGTTAAGTATTGAATATATAATAATCTGTCCTTAAGAGGTGGAGTATCTATGAGAAGGGCTCCACTTTCGAAGGATTCATCTACAGTCTTGTTATTTACATTAATAGTATAAAGTTTAGGAATTTTACCAAAGTTTTCACCTAGACTAACAGATGCAAAGTTTCGATTATCTTCAAACCACCATCCGAAACCGTGGGCTTCCACTGGATACTCCCAAATCTTCTTTCCATCTACCGTAACAAATACATATTTAAAAGGGTTTACCCCATTTATCGTATAACAAAGTATTTGTCCATCATTTGACCATTTTGGTTCACCCGGTACTTGTTTTTCCTTTTCACTATAATTGCTTTCGAAAAGTTGAACAGGAGTTGAATATGGAATGGTATCTATAAAAAGACCTTGTTCATTGTCATATGCAATCTTTTTTCCATCAAAGCTTATATCCGCTATATTACTTCCTTCTGGATACTTGATTGTTCCGGTAACTGTAAATGTTTGTAAGTCAATATGCAGGGCTCTGTCGAGTCCTTGAAGAATTAGGTCACCATTGATTAACTTTTTAAGCCGAATAATTTGGTCCATTCCTATAAAAAAACCATCATAAATTAAATGAGGTTTATTATCTTCTTGAATGTTTATGTAGTAAATGCGAGAGGTAAGATTATCTTGATGTGTAGGTGAACGGTCATCTAAGATTATCAACATTGATCTATCATCTATCCATCTAACACTTTGAAGTCTATAATTATCTGCAACTGGAAATGATAATTTCTCAAAATCATATCCTTTAAGGGAAATATCGGAAATTTGGACTTCTGCATTATTATTTTTCTCAAATACGGGGTTTTTCACCCATTCCGCATTTTTCGAACATCCATTAACAAGTAGTGAGACAGTGATGATCGTCAAAAGAACTATCTTTTTCATATGATTAAGTTCCTTTCTTTGATACGAGAAGTAAGCAGCACAGTGGTATGATGGTACTGCTTACTTCATGAACGCAAGTGATAAAATAAATGAATATATTTTTAACCTTTTTGTTAAATGTGCCAAGTCATAAAGCCATATGGAATTCTACATTCAAGTATATCATCTTTACCTGAAGGCATATAAGTACCGGAATCATATGCCTGAAAATGTACATGTCCCATTTTTGTAGACTGTGTCCCCAATTGGGTTGAAGTGCTCACAGTGTCATTTTTACTCAGAGTGGTATTATTTACATGCATGTACGTAATTGATTCAGCCAAGTAATCATCATAAACTTGTACATAACCGTCAAGATCTCCTCCAATAACAGCTGTTAAAACCGGACCATTAGTTGCACTTTTAACTGGTGCACCATTATAATACTTTACGTCTACCCCTTCATGGGTTCCACCCGGAATCCCATCGTAGGAACCATATGGGTCTACAAAGGCACCATCCCATTCGCCATAAAGATAATAAGAGTATGTTCCGTACGCCGGATCAGATGATAAGTTAAAGATATGCTTTGTATATTGCTTAGAAGCACTTACATACCAAGCTATATCACTAGATGTAATAGATACGGCTGGATTAAAATAGTTAACTGCTCCGCCACCATCGGGAATATTTGGATAATTGTTATAACCATAAGGAGGAGTTGCCATCAAAGTACTTGCAGCAAGCATAGAATTTATTGTGCTATCATCTTTATTTGCTATCTCATCAAATGTATAACCTGCTCGACGAAGACCTTCTATTTGCTGCTCAGAAAGATTTAAGTTATTAAATCTTTCTTTTAAACGCTCGGGTATTTTATTCGTGTCATCATCGATAGCGGCCATACCAAAGACTGAGGCATCAACAATTTTGCCATTTTTAAGAGTATCACGAATAGTATCTAGAGTAATATTTGATATTTCCTTTTCAGACAAACCATAAGCTTTTAGAATATTCATTTGATTTTCGGTTAATTTTTTTGAAATATTAGTTTGATTTGCGAAAACCGAATTACTCGAAAACCCCATAATTAAAACTAAGCAAGTTACCAATGCTATTATTTTTTTCATAATATTTCTCCTTATATTTCTCCTTTTCACCAATCTATTATACAACTGAAGGGATTAAAGCAGGCACAAATTCCCTCCTTTTAATGAATCTCCCTTCACAAACATCCCCAGAAGGTGTACCATAAAGACACCTACAATTTGTGTAGGGGCAATGACGCCAACAGATCAATTGCTACTTTGCGGGTATGATTGATTTGATGGCGTCTCTTATTTAAATGGCAAATGCCATCTAAATACTAGGGTTTACTCTATAGCTGCAATAGCGGCTTTATACTATGGAATATAAACCGCTTCAGTATAAGAATAACCGTTTTCATAAGTTGATCCGTTATATGCAGCGTGTTCCGCAAACACCCGGTAATAATACCCGGACGACACACTTAAATTTTGGCCTCCGGACACATATGATGAGGTGGAAGATGTGTAGTCGTAAGATTGAAGATTATACCAATTCCCATTTGATAAATACTGAAGGTGCAGGGTTACTCCGATTTGTAAAACCGGGTAATAAGTTGAAGTATAACCTGAGATAGTAATTTTCCCATTTCCATTGTCTGATAGCTGGCTGCCTCCCCCTGAAATGGTTTGGTAGGTTAGGGGCTGTACTAACTTGCCGACGCTTATGTCGTTAGTAGCACCCTGAGCTGTTAAAGGAATCAAAAGTAATAGCAAGGTTAAAAACACGGGTAATACTCTTTTCACGGATAATTCCTCCTTAAAAGTACTTTCACTCTTAAGACAACCGAAATAAAGCAAAGGTTACAAAAAATGCTATCCGAAAAGTATTTTTTAGAAAAAAATTAGGGGCTTCTCTTAATAAGAGAAAGCCCCTTTACTCTCATGCTAACTGATAGATTCTGCGATTCTTAAGAATTCGTCCGTCGATAATTGCCCCGTTAATCTTAACAAAAGTCCACGTTGATACCAGGTTAAAACGTTGATGCCATTTTTCTGTTGTAATAGAGTCGCCGGTGTTCCATTTATCATAATATCTTTGTTGACCGCATCATCGGTGTCATATAATGAGCCCTGGGAAATTGTTGATATTGTATTTTGCTGGGTTAAAATCAGTAATTGACCCTGAACATCATAATCCATCGTTATTCTCTTAACATCTGAACTAAGGTTGGAAATTGAAATTTTCTTAGTCTTTGTTCCGTGTGGTAGATACTTAGGCTCCGCTATTTTAAAATAAACATTCTTTTGGGCTTCCTCCAAAGTGATCTCTTCCTCAACAAGTGCCCCAAGATTGTTAACTGTGGGAGTTTTCGTTACGGTAGGATTGCTATTAATCGTCTCGGTTTTGTTTTGTGTAGTTTCACCTACTATATGACTGAGCATTTGGAGAAAACGTTCACCGAAAGCATAAGCTTGAACCGGTTTAAATAATGTCACAGAGCTAATGGTTAAAATAAACACCGCCAAAGCAGCTACCAAGGTCTTTGGCATTATCCAGCGTTTCTTTTTCTCCGTTAAAACAATGTTCTTAAACTTAAGCCATTCTTCATCTATAGAAGGAACCGGTATTTGTTCTAATTCCGAAGTTATGCGTTCCTTAATTAACCTATCAAGTTGTTCATCGCTTAATCTCATAGGGCCCCCCCCTTTTCAAGACGTCATCTGTAGATTCTTGTATAGACATAACTTCTTTAAAGTTGCCTCTTGCCCTATACAAACGGATTTTTACATTTGGTACAGTTAACTTCAAAATAGACGCAATCTCTTCTAATGTCAAGTCTAAGTAATATTTTAAAACCAATATTTCGGAATCATGTGCCGATAGAACATTTAGGACTCGTTCTACTTGATCCTTAATTGAATAAGCATGTTCAAAGGATTCTTCTACCAGGAATGTTTTAATATTATCTGTAATAGGAATACCTTTAAAACGGCTTGATGATTTGACCAGATTCTTCGCTTCATTAACAGTTATTGTAGTAACCCAAGCGGAGAACTTAGCTTTATCCTTAAGCTGATTCCATTTTCGATACGCCTGCAAAAAAGCCTGTTGGACTGCATCCTTGCTGAGTTCTTTATCTCTGGTTATCGAATAAGCGATTTGGTATAACTTGCTATAGTACTGTCTGAACAAGATTTCGAATAGTTCCAAGGAATCTAAACTGAAATCCATATATAAATTCCCCCTATAGTAATTTAAAATAATTTAAACTGAAAAACTCACAATAAAAGCCCTTCTCCAAAGCGAAAGAAAGGCTAACAACCTGAATTATAATGGCAACCTGGCAGTCATAGCTAATAGCCTTAGACCCATAGCTTTGCGCCCCCATCTTTCGACGAGTTTACCCTTATCATCTTTTTAGGTATATAATACCATTTTTTTGTCGAGTATATTGTCGAAATTTGGAATACTCATAATTATCTTTAATACTCAGATCAATTTACGAGAATATGGCTGGTTGAGGAGGGATCTACCCGATCCTTAGCATAAGCTAAGACCCGTGCCCGAACCGTTAAACCGTACCACTGATTGTACTCATCCTTAAGATTCTCAGGGAAGTTCTTGGTTAAGGTCTCGGATTCTACCAGCAGTAATAATCCCTTTTCTTTTGCCCGATAAAGTCTTCCAACATCAGCGGTGATGAGGAGATCTGCTTGGGAATCCTTCCCTTCCCGCGCAAGACGCTCGATCAATTCATCAGATTTTCCCTCGATAATATTAACCCTGATCACCGTTTCCTTGGCAAATTGATCAGGAAGCTGCTTGTCCGTTTCATAGTGACGGTCGGAATAAATGTTAACCACTTGATTTTCATCCCCACCTTGCTATGAGCCTGAAGTGGAAGAACTTGCAGAACAACCTGTTAGTACCGCTCCAGCCAATGTCATTACAGCAAGTAAACCTGCAAAGTCGCGCTTTTTTTTCATAAGTAATTTCCCCCCTTCGTAAATATAATAAATTTCTTAGAGAAATTTATTATATTTATTTTGCCGGTTAGCCAACGCTAATCGAGGGGTAAAAAAAACCGCCATTATTTAATGACGGGCTATGAGGGCTTATCTGACAACAACAGTCGTGCAATTGGCATGGGCGATAACTTTATGACTTACGCTGCCAAGAAAAAACCTTGAAACAGCATTTATACCGCGGCTGCCGATGACAATTTCGGTGGCTCCAATTTTAACCGCTTCATCGCATATTGCTTCTGCCGGATCACCGATCAATGTTTTGGCCTCGAAGGCAACACCGGAATCTTTAAATTTGGCAACTGCCTTGGCGATTATTGCTTCTGCCTCCGCGACTAATTCTTTTTCCATTTCAACTGCATCGTAAACCACCCGACTTGAATGGGGGGTTACCGATTCCCGGACATGAACAATCTCAACATCTGCATTATTATTCTTGGCCATGATTAATGCGTACTCGGCTGCTTTCATGGCGTGTTTTGAACCATCAAAGGCGAGCAAAATCTTGTGAAGCATCTACGTCACTCCTTTTTATGTAATTCTCCCTATATTTTACTAAGGAGACTTAGCTTGCGTCAAGCTTTTCGCCTTATCTTAAACCATAACCCTAAGCTTGTCCCCTATTCCTTTAAGGGTTTCCAAATTTTGAGCAATCACTTGTGTTGCTTTTGCTTGTTCCTGGGTAATCGCGCTGCTTCCTTCGACATTATTTTGAACCCTAACCACAGATTCATGGAATCGTTTGAGCATCTCCTCAATATTCTTGGCAGATCTATTGCTCTCGTCCGCTAGCTTGCGCACTTCCTCGGCGACTACTGAGAATCCCCTGCCATGTTCACCTGCCCGCGCAGCCTCAATAGCTGCATTAAGACCTAACAGGTTAGTTTGCTGAGCAACCCGTCGAAGGACATCTAATATTTCCGAGATTCTATTCATCTCCTGGGTGGTTGTTTGGGCAATAGTGGACGATTCCTGACTTGACGCAGCAAGTTCCTCCGAAGAAGCTGCTAGTTCCTCAACGAAAGCGGCAGCCTGTTCTAACCCGGAATACAGCTCAGCTAACACCTGTTCAAAGCGACGAGTCTTTTCCCGCTCCTTATCTCGCTCTCGTTCCTGAGCTTGGGCGATTTTTAACGCCTCATTGATGGTTCTTTTCATAGCCGGTAAACCCGACTCCAGAAGACTCACCAAATACCCCCGCTCTTCAGCTGCCGTGTACCCTCCTTTATCCCCAACAATGCCTTCAACACCATTCTTTTGCAACTGTTCGAGAATCTTTGGTATTTCCTCAAGAGTATTCCATGATCTAATATAGATCACAAGATCACCTAAGTTAAAATCCGAATTGCCTATTTCCAAAAAACCCTTATGGGCTACCACGCCAATTTTAGTCGCTCCATTAACAATCAGCCGCTGAGCCGCTTCTAACATCTCATCGATAGTCATGGTAAGCCCCACTATGGGCTTATCCGTATTTTTTCGCAGTAAGTCAACCATAAGGCCCCTGCTGATAAAAACATCAGTTTCAGGATTACTGCGAATTACCTCTGTACCCCTTTCAAAACTCACAACTTCAATGGGAAAAGACACATTGAGTTCCAGCTTTGCTTGTTCCGCGATTTGCGCCATACCAGGAGTCAGTGCTACGAAAAAGATCGATTCCATAGTTCTAATACCTCCATCACCCTTTTCCCTTTGAATAGGAATATTCTCCTTTTTTCATGCCAAATCCTTCATATTCGAAATGAGTGGTTAGGAAAATATAATTTCTTTGCAACTATTTGATAACTTCTTGTTGGCTTCGCCGGATTAGGACTGCATATCTTCAAATAAAACTTTTATATCACCAATATCGTAATAAGAAATTAGCGAGGACATGAAAAGTACCTTCGTGATCTGGTTGTCGGCCAGGTATTTCTCAAAGACTTCTGAATTAAATGCACCGTATTTGTCTTTAAAGAGTCCCGGACTGATAAAGATGGTTTTGTTAAAGTGTGAGGCAAGGACATCACGATTGATGTTGGAAAATGAATCGGCGAAGATCAAAATGTTATCCAGGTTCTCATTATTCTGTTCAAAGACAATCTCCGCTTCACGGGGGTGATAGAGGCTTGCATAGTGATCAGTTCCTCTATCGGTACTGAATTTTTTCGCCTTGTACAGGTCAAGCCTTCCATATTGCTCTTGCGGCTCGCCATTGTAATAAATCTTCATCTGCGGCAAGTCATAGACAACTTTGGAAATTGTATCTGAGATATCAATACTGTATTCAATCCGTCTTGCCAAATATCCATAAAAGGTAACGTCATTAAAATCCGCGACATCGATTGGTTCTCTTGGTTTAACCGTATCTCCGTAAATCAAACTGATAATTTCCTCGTAACCTTTTTTCCCGCCAATATGGTTCCAATGGTGGTCGGTTAGAAAGTAGGAATCTAAAGCGTTTTCCAAGGAATTGTATTTTGAACAGGCAAAATGATCAAGCTGTGTTTTGAACAAGTCGATATACTCTGCCGAAGTTCCGGTAATATCGAAATAGGACAAATCATTCAAGAATAAGGGCAGGTATACATAGAAATCAACTTGGGGATAGCGTTGTTTGACCATTTTTATTTTATTGATATTGCTTTTTACTGTAGCCAATCGTTCTTCATTAGGGGCTTCCGGTGTTTTAATCAGCCGATTCAATTCTTTTACATAAGAAACCTCGGCATCGGCAAGGGGTACTGAATAGAACCTCTTTTCCGGTTTAGCAGGTTCCGGATCAACCGGGGTGTCCAGCTCTTGCGAATCAGAATTAGTATTTTCAATTGTACCAATGGTTTTATGTGAGCCTTGCAAACTAATTAATTTATCAAAGAGCTGATAATCAATGAAGGAAAGCTTTGTGTTTACCTGTTGAAGCCAATCGATAATCTCGTTTCGTTGGTAAAAATTATCAATATAGGTCGCTTCAATATTTCTTTGAACTTGACCATCTACCCATTTTGGCCAGGTCAAAGGTTCTAAATGAGTTAGATAACGCTGCTCAGTTTCGGAAAAGGTTTCTTTTGATTGCTGAGCAAACACAACGATATTAACGGCTATAGTAATTAATAACAACAGTATTACGTAGATTTTTTTCATGGCGTTCCTTCCTGAGCAAAATGCTACCCACAAGTATGTATTTAGAATTTGAAATAGATAAATGGATTAAAGGAACCGTTGATTAGAGTAAATGTGGCAACCAATAGGAGCAATAGGTGGGTGAGGATAAAGATATAATTATGCTTTGTTTGCTCTAGTTTCATAAAGAGATTGTTGGCTAAAGGGAATGAAAAGGCAATTCCCAAGACGATAAAGGGCAGTTTGCCTACGAAGTTGTAAATGTAACCGCTGCTTAAATCCAAAGCCTTATAATCGATAAATAGTCTTTGGAGGAATACCAGGCAATCTCCCATATTTTCAATTCTGAAAAATACCCAGCCAATCATAATCAGAAGGATCGTATATAGATACCTTAATATGGTTGGGGCCTTAAATTTTATAACTTTAGTGACTAGTTTCTCAATAACAAGTAAAACACCGTAATAAAGACCCCAAATGACGAAGTTCCATGAGCTGCCGTGCCAAAGTCCGGTTAGCATCCATACAAGCAGAATATTAAAGATCCAGCGACCCGGCTTAACTCTGTTCCCACCAAGCGGGATATACACATAGTCCCGAAACCAAGAGCTTAAGGAAATATGCCATCGGCGCCAAAATTCCGTGATTGATTTGGAGATATAAGGGTAATTGAAATTCTCAGGGAATTTAAATCCAAACGCCTTACCCATACCGATAGCCATATCACTATATCCGGAGAAGTCAAAATAAATTTGGAGGGTAAAGGCGATGATGCCTAACCAAGCGATTAAAGTCGGCAGTTCATTAATATTACTTGTAAATACCGATTCGGCAATAACTGCTACATTGTTAGCGATTAGTACTTTTTTGGCTAAACCCCTGATAAATCTATTAATGCCGCTTGTGAAATTATCAAGTGTTACTTGGCGCGCTGTCAGCTCCTGATAAATTGTCTCATAACGGACGATGGGCCCGGCAATGAGTTGAGGGAAAATGGAGACATAGGTTGCCAGGGTTAGAAAACTATGTTGGGCAGGAACTTTTCTCCGATATACATCAATTGTATAGGACATGACTTGAAAGGTGTAAAAACTAATACCGATGGGTAAGGGAATATTTAAGAGGGCAATGTCGGTTCTTAGGATGCTGTTTATTATTGTTATAATAAAATCCGTATATTTGAAGATCCCAATTAAAAGTAAATTAAATACGATGGAAAATATTATATAGAACTTCCCCAAAGATTTCTTCCCATCGTTTAAGCACTTCTCTATTTTGATTGCCTGAAAGTAATTAGTAAATATCGATAAGATCATTAACGCGACGTAAACGGGTTCACCCCAGGCGTAAAAAATCAATGAGAAAACGAGCAATATAAAATTTTTTAATTTGATATTGGTTGTTACAAAATGAAGTAGTAATACCAGTGGCAAAAATCCATAGATAAAACTCAAACTGCTAAATACCATTTGGTGCTCCTTAAGCTATAAGTATTGGATTACTTTTACATACTACAATAATCCCTCAATACTTTAAATAAGAGTTTTTCAAAAATTCATCCTCAACCAATATTTTTTTAAACGGGGATGAAAATCTTCCTTGCTCCTTCCCGAACCACGAAGTGGGTATGTTGATCACTTGGGTGTGCGGAATTCTGATTAGGGGTCGTTTTTGGGGTCGTACTTCCTCAAATTAGACAAATTAATATAATCAGAAATGAGAGTTGCCGTAATAATTCGGGTCTTAACCGTGATTAAAGTCACGCAGAATGATTAGATTAGATGCTATTCTTATATTAACTAATATAATGAATATTCCGAATCTGAGAGGGGCGATTCTGATGCTTCCCGGAAGAGCTTTAACCACAGCGATGGGGATCCTTCCTCATCTTAATCAAGCTCAGGCCATTGATTTAGCCTTAACCGTAGATATACCCTTTTGGCCTCAACTGCCAAAATGGGCTTTTAAGGAAGATATGTATGTTCAGTTTGCGGAACATTTTCCGGGCCTCATTATTGATGTGCCTAACAAACTTTTACGTTTTTCTAATGCTTCCTTTGCGGTCGAACTGGATTCCTATCTAGAGAACAGTTTTAATCCCGATTACTTTGCTCTATCCGAAGAATACTCTAGTACCTTTAGAGAATTTCTTAAGCGGGATCTTTCCAGTTACCCCTTAGTTAGAGGGCAAGTCGTTGGCCCTGTAAGCTTCGGGCTAAAAATCTGTGATGAAGAACTAAAGCCTATGATTTACAATGATTTTGTCCGCGAACTCCTTTATGATTTTTTACAGAAAAAAATCACCTGGCAATATGAGCGATTAGCAGAAGTACATTCTCAACCCTTTGTTTGGTTGGATGAGCCGGGACTGGAGATGATCTTTAATTCCTTCAGCGCCTATACTTCTGAACTGGCGCAAACGGAATTCTATAGATTTCTCGCCGGATTACCCGGCCCTAAAGGGGTACACCTCTGCGGCAATCCCGATTGGTCTTTCTTATTAAAAGCGGGAATCAATATTCTGTCCCTCGATTCTTATAGTTGGGGCCATATTTTTACTCGCTACGTTGATGAAGTTCATGAATTTCTTAAGCAGGGTAATATCATTGCCTATGGAATTACCCCAACCCTTACTTCGGAGCTTGATGAAGAGAGTACCGAAACTATCTATCGCCGACTTCTCGAATCTTGGGAATTCTTAAGTCGCCGCGGAGTAAGTGAAGAACTCATCTTTGACCGTTCCTGGCTAGCTCCGTCACGCTGCTGTCTGATTAATGCAGATGGGGTCGAAAGTGTCGAGCGTTCCTTTAAGATTCTCAAGGATCTATCTCTAAGGATAAGAAATATTTAGTTGTTAAGTACCATCAAAGCTAACTAAATATCATTATCTAGGAATCTAATCCTTTACATGAAAACACCCCTAATCAAGACAAGGGGTGTTTATTTATTAATCTATCAGAAATAAAGACAGTCTGCTGGTACGGGCGCAAAGACACCTCATAGCTTAATTAAGGATTATATAGTCCATACACACTGAGCCAGTGACATCATATAATGCTGTATGCCAATGTTTACCAATGTTATGAACCATATGAAAGGGTGGAGTAAAATGTATAATGGCTATTACTCCTATCGCTATCCCTACCCTCGCAATGCTTGGGTACCAATGAATCCAGGCAACTGGAGTAGAATTCCTCCTTTAAGGGACTACGGACCAAATCCCTTTGTTATAAATATTGAAGAAGCTACGCTGCAAAACAATACCTTCCGTACCGCTTTGTGGACCGGCACCCATTTACAGCTTACCTTAATGAGCATCAATGTGGGGGATAGCATAGGATTGGAAATTCATCCAGATGCAGATCAGTTTATTCGCATTGAACAAGGTCAAGGCCTTGTTCTTATGGGAGACACTAGAGACAATCTTTATTACCGGCAAAGAGTGGGAGATAATTATGCCATATGGATACCGGCAGGTAAGTGGCACAATGTTATAAATACCGGCCATGTACCGCTTAAAGTGTATTCTATCTATGCACCTCCTCAACATCCGCACGGCACTGTTCATCCAACAAAGGCGGATGCTGAGAAACATCACGCATACTAATTAATAATTATAATTCTTACCAATAGTAAAGGTCACTGCAAGGAAAGCCTTCTGCAGTGATCTCTTTTTTTATCTTTCGCCTTACTTCAAGGCTTTCATTATGTTGATACACGCGACACCATCTCCCGCAAAATCGGCCTAAATGTTGCAGGAGACACAAACCGCGAACTAGTATACAAGTACATCTACACACTAAAAGATCTTCGCAATGCTATAGCACATAATGCTGTGATTTTTGATACTCGTTTTAGAAATATCGACCCAACGCCAGCAATGTCAAACCAGTCAGCTTTCTTCTTAGCCCAATCAATCCATTCCTCATCTATATTTTCTGCTGACTCTAAAGCATAAACAAAGGCTTTAATTTTGCAGGCAGTATCATAATCCTGTGCCATATTGGTCAGCGCAATTGTCCGCTCAACTTCTTCGTTATAGAGTTTCCGCCGTTCTTGGCGCAACCTTTCCTCTTCTTGTTGTTTGCGCCTGGCTTCCTCACGCGCTTCCCGGTCAAGGCGAATCACTTCGGATTCTTCATAAAGATCGATTAGCATATCTCCGAGCCTGGATTCGACATTGACCGTATCTGTGTCCCTGAAATATTTACCCTTGCGAATACAAATTCTTAGCTTTCCATTAAAGACATAGATCCCGCATCGAATCTGAATCCAGCGAAAATGCGTACTCAAATAATTTAGATCTCTTGTTCGGCGTTTTCGCTTAATATAAAAAGCAGGTCTTTCTTCATTTCTTCAAACTGAGAAATAATTGTGTTGAGGTTCTTTTCGATATTTTGAACCTAAACACTGGTTATCTTCCCATGCGTATAGGCAATCAGCCGCTCATCGATAATATTGTAACTCCAGCTATCAGAATAACCATCTTCATTTTTAATTGCAAATCCGATTGGTAATAGATCATTTCCCATTCCGATGCTCACAGCCATTCTTTTTACTTTGATAATAATGCCGGTATATACGATAGATTATTGCATGTATAGTCAGCTTCAATATTCTTTCCCCTATGCACCAAGATGGTTTTCATACCGGCATTTTTTCCTCCTTGTATATCTGCTATTGGATTGTCTCCTATCATATAACAAATATTTGGATAATCAGCAATGCGTAAGGCATGTTGAAAAAGTTCTATCCTTGGTTTTTCAAATCCAACATTTGATGAAATAACATAATCACTAAAATATCCTGATAACCCGAGCTTTTCTACTATATCAGGGAGTTCAGGAAAATTATTGGATAAAATATAGTTTTTGTAGCCCATGGTTCTACATTTATCTAAAACTTCTTTAGAATCATCATACAAAACATAGTTTTCAAAATTTAAGATATAATCTTTAAATAATCTGTTTAATTCTTTTCTATCTGCCTTATTTACTCCATTATGATCATAAAAAATATCATAGTTCATAAAGAGTGCTTCCCACCATTTTAATCCAGTGTCTTTTTCATAGGATATCTCAGGCTTATACCAAGAGCAAACTGAATGTAAAAATTCTCTGATGGCCTCGATATCAGCTTTATACTGCAAACTTTCCAGTGAATTTTTTAGTGCACACAAAAATGATTCATTAGGATAAATTAATGTGCCATCAAAGTCCCAAAATAGAACTTTATTCATCATGATGTTTTCCCTCATTTCATAAATTTATTAATACATATATAAATGAGCAAAATTGCTTCCATTCTTTTCAAAAATAAATAGAGACAATCCGCTTCCTTCCGTGGTATAAAATAAGTCTACCACAACAAATCCATCCCACGAAGGAAGTAAAATGTCTCATAAAGCTACCTTACCAAAAAACGAAACCTACGATAATTTTACTCTTAGTCTGCCTTTGATTTATCAAACCTTTTAACGATGCCTATACTATTTAACGATTACTCCATATATTATCAGATAGGGGGGCATCTTCTAACGATAGGGTGCAAAAATGGAAAAAGCACTGCTTAAAACGATGCTTTAATATTCCCCTAGATAGCCGGAAAGCCCAGTATTACTGGGCTTTTTTATATTCTGTAATTGTATCAATTATTGAGTTATGTATTGGTGGAGGCGAGGCGTTACTGCCTGCAAACCTAACTCTAACGAACGTAATTTTCCGTTGGTTAGGACAATACCTGCCAGTACCCTTATCAATCTGTTATCCCCAACATATTCACAATTTATCCCCAAAAAAGCAGAAACCCCGGCTCCGGCTGCCAGGGTTTCTGCTCCAAAGAAAAGAGACTTACGGCTATATCCACAAATAAAGCGGCTCACTACACTATATGTAGTTGACTGGAGATGTGTGACAAGCACCGGGGACTATTTCACCATCTCTTCAAAAGTAATCCCCAGAGCCCAAACAATATGTGCCAATACAGCGATATCTGGACGCCTCTCCCCTGCCTCTATTCGGCATATGCTCCTCACTGAAAGCTCTGTCTGCTGTGTCAGCTCCTCAACGGATAAATCAATCTATTCACGGCGTATGGCTATGTTTTTAGACAAACGACCGTTCATTTTTTTCGTTGACATATTTTCAGCTCAAACATATACTGTAAGTGACAGTTCCTACACGATGTTACAGCAGCTTAGCCGAACGCATACCAATGTAGGGCTTTTGTTTCTTCAAAAAACATGGTGCATTTAGGCTATAAGTTTTAACAGCCTGGCATACTATATAATAGGAGAAACATTTAGAAAGGTAGATTATTATGGCAACGAGTAGCATTTATAAAGAAGTCCGAATCAAAGGTAAAGCCTTAGGCCGTAATTTTGTTAAGGCTTTGGAGAATGCTGAAAATATGCCTGCAAAAGAGGTCACTTTATCAAAACGTGTCCAAGAATTAAAAGGTGAGAGCATTAAAAAAATGTTCAGTAAAACAGAGGAAGACTAAATGGGATATTATCAAGTAAATCTTAGGGATATGGTCGCAGAAATCGGAGAGGACGAAACAAAACGCATCCTCTCTTCTTATTTATGCCCTCAAAATGCAGATATCGAATATTTTTTAAAGGATAAAGCTATTGAATTTGCAAAGCAGGGAATTGCAGCAACACATTTGGTCTTTACTCATTTAAAAGAAGAACCCGTACTTGTGGGGTATTTCGCCCTAACAAATAAATCAATTTATATCCCAAAGAAATCTCTAAACTCAACATACCAGAAGAAAATAAAGCGATTTGGAATGACTCATGACTCAGGCTACATAATCCCTACTTTACTCGTTGCCCAACTCGGTAAAAATTTCGCTAATGACTGCAAAGACCTGATTTCCGGCGATGAACTATTGAAGATGGCACTAGATAAAATCCAGCAAATACAATTTGATAGTGGTGGAAAGTTTGTTTATTTAGAATGCGAGGATGTTGCTAAGTTAATTAACTTCTACACATCCCATGGATTTTTCAAAATCGGAAACCGGTTTTTAGATCGCGGTGAAAAAGGAATTGAAACTGCTGAATACTATGTGCAAATGCTCAAATATCGAAAATAAAAAATAAGCCCTCCTCCGCACTAAGCGAGAGAGGGCTTTGCTATGTCTATGCCAGGTCGAGCCGCTTACAGGCGTATCCCATCTTAATATGCTTATTTGCTCCTGATATGTTGTCGGGTCTTTTACCACTTTTTCCATGGCTTTCGGTATCGTCCTCTTCTTCAGTATCAGTCTTCCCCTTTTCCAAGCGGCGATAAGACTTCGATTCGATTGTGGGAAAAGGCGATACATTGACAGCAGCAAGCTCAGTTCGCAAATCAGCTTGGGATTCTAAGCATCCTGCATCCAGTAACGCGACGAGCGTTCTCTTTGCTAACTCACGAATAAGGACATGGGGGTCTCCGGTAAAGGCCAGCTTAAGCAAAAAGTCTCCATAAGGGGCAACGCGATTTGGATACTCTTTGGCGGCACGGGCCAAAGCGAATAAAAGCCATTGGCGGGCATGCAGCTCATAAAAATACAGATGAGCGTCGTAAAAAGCACCGGCTGAGGCACCCTTGGCCAGTAGCATAAGGTGACTGAGAATTTTTTCGTTTCCCAGGTTGCATAGCCCTCGAACCACATGAGCGGCTTCCCAACGCAAACTTGCCTGGGGGGCTGCAAGACAACTCCAGATGTAACCGGCGACTGAACCTTCAATTTCAGTAGGCGGTTGAAATTTAGATGCCCATGGGCCATCACCATCGGTATCTTCAAGAAGAGGCTCGAAAAGATCGAGTCCGAAGGAGAGCGCTTCCAGCGCTTCCTCTTTCGTCAATTTTGTTGCAAGGAGTCCTACCAATGTAAACAGACGGCCTGCATCAGCGACTTCGGCCACTTCACCAATAGCAGTCAAGACTTCATCAATAACCTCTTCTTCAGGAATTCCTGCTGACTGGCAAGCACTCTTTAACGGAAGCTCTTCATAGTACCGACTTTTTGTAATAGACATGCAGAATCGACGACAAAATGCTTTCAAGGTTTTGGCAATGGCAGATGTGACGGCAAGCCTACCTTTCCATTTCTCCGGAAGCCGTTCAAGAAGAATGCGTAAACGATAAAGGTCAAATTCAGTTACATCTGAAATAGCAACGATAAATTCAGCCTCTTTGCCAACTTGTACATGACGGCAGGCTTCTTCAAAAAATCGATCATGATAATACGGTGGCTCGACATCTTTGAACCGATGATATGCTTTTGAAATATCATTGGCGCTGCTTAAGTCAATGCCCTCAAAGAGTTTGTCCCAGTCACGCGCATCTTTGCTTTCACGGATAGCAGCATAATCCATGCCATGGCTATTCTTTGGTTTACTGGATTGCTCCTCTCGTTCGCACAAAGTGATACGTTCATCAAGTTCAGGAAGTATTATGCCGTGCTTGCCTATGATATCCTTAAATTCCCGCCATCTATCAGCGCTTTGCCAGTTCAGCGTCATGTATCGATAGGTAAAATCTATGATATTTTCCTTTTCGGCTTTGCTTGCACAGGTCATCAAAGCGCTCTTGAGCAGGAAGGGCTCGTTCCATTCAGCGCGAAAACAGGTTAATACCAGAGCGTTTTTGGGCTCAAGGTCACCGCGTGCGACCAGAAAGTTGACTGCAAAGGGCAATAACCGTTCCACCGACCCAAAATCCCGATCCCGCCAACGGCTGATAATTGCCAGGGAAGACTTCCCGCATAACCCGGATATCGCTTTGACAGTAGCCCGCCAATCAAAATACTTATCCCGGACGACATAAGCATAGGTTAATTCTGCACAACGGGCAAGCCGATATGCAATCAGCGGCTCCGAGTTGTCCTTGGAGGCAGCATGGCCAGCCAATTCCAAGAGCGCCCCCCATCGTTCCAGGTTCTCATCGCCAATCTTGCCGGCAACTTCCACCGCTTGATTGAAATAAGCGATTGCATCTGAGCTGCTTACCGTCAAGACTGCTCTTGCCAGTTTGACATAACTGTCCGCTTTGGACTCTGCGTCTTCGCGTTCATTTTGGACTATACCAAAGGCTTTGCCGGCATAAACCAAGGCCCGTGCTGCCAACGATGGAAATCGCGCCGCCGATCGTGCAAGGTAGGTAAGTGTTGTCGTAAATAACGGGCGTTTAAGGCTGGCGATCCATTGGTCAAATAGCTCAACCGATGCGGCGTCAGTTCTTTCCGCTGTCACCAGGATATCAAACCAGACCCGAGCCATTTCATCCGATGTATTTGATTCCTCCCAGTAATTGATCCCCTTTGCTTTGGCCGACTCGTCTTTGGTTTGGGCGATAGCTTCCGTAAGATCCGCAGATGTTTGACCCACAAAGACCGCCGCCCACAAACGATGCCAGGGGAGAAGTGAGCCGACATATTCTTTAAATTCCCGCGTTTCCTGAGATTCGGAGTAAGGTTTTGATTCTTCCAATTTTTTGCGTAATTCATCGTGTGCCAAATCAATTAAATTTAGGTCTTGATTGCCCAGAGCCGATCGTAAGGCGTATGCTCGAAGCAGATGAGGCCTCTGGCTGTCAAAGCGTGAGGAAAGACCCCTGGGGGGCGATACCGGTAGGTAGTTTGTCAGAATTGAGATCAGTTCTTCGGCTGTACCAGTAGATAGTCTATGTGCAGCCTCTACAAACGCAGTAACTGCTCGTATAGTGGTTCCTTCATAATCCCAGTGACTGCCGTCGCTAAATTTAGTGCGCGATTTAATCATTAGGCGAAACAAGCGTTCCACCACATTTTTGGGTGGTATTCTATGAACCTCTCGTAATTCCAGTGCAATGGCGAGCATAAGATGCAGGTTTTTTCCTGCAGCCAGCGCAAGCTCATCGAGTTCTTGATAGCGACCATGATCAATGAACTGTTTGGCTAACAATCTTCCAACGCGAAATGAAACTTCGCGTGGTTTCCATCCTCCGATTTCGCGTGCGCAGGTTTTGGGACCATGGATATTGAAAGAGGCTGTCGCTATTTCAAGAATATCCTGATCCAACACTTCTTCCCGTTTCCGTTCCTCAGCAGGCAACCGGCTCCAATTTCCCAGCCATTCGTAGGTCATCCGCAGCCTGGAACGGGCATCACCCAGCAATTCACTCCGTCCGGAAAGCAGCGCCGCTTCATAGGCATGGTGGGATCCAATCCACCCTGAACCAAACGTCCTTCGTGAAACAAGTTCTTGAATACGGTCGGTTTCCAAAAAGTCTGCGGCTAGGTCTGTATTTGCTTGTAGCAACTTGCGCTGCCGTTCATCACCAGCGCTTTCCCCACCAGCCTTCAACGCCAGTTTTGCTGCATCGGTAAATCTTTTCGCACGTAGGCTCGCTTTAAGGGCAAATTGAAGACGCTGCAATTCAATATCACGTCTCTCAATTGGACTGGTACTTGGCAGTGCGTCTGAGGATAAAGCAAGGGCCACAAGATCTGCGATATGCCCTGCCTCCAGCATTAGCTGAGGTAACACGGAAGCAACATAAGTACTGCTTGATGCAAGCGGCTTCAGACTTGCCACAAAAGCCGCCCAATCGCCTGCCGTTGGCTTAAACCTTTCTCTGAACCAGGTTTCGGCGGGCTCATCAAAAAATTGAATGGTATTGCCTGTTACGACGAGAGGCCGCCCCAGATCGTAGGCAAAACTCTTTATTGCCGTCTCATCAACCCCGGATATGGACGCCAAAACAGCTATTGGAATCAAGGGACGCAAAGCCGCCAATCCTGCGCATATTTTATTTATTTGTTTCTCTTCAACACGTCCTGCTGAATCACGTAATCTTACGATAGAGCTATCGAGCAAGTTTCCGATTGTATCATCGACAGTGGTAGGATTGGGCCCAAGGGAACGAAGAATCTCGCTCAAAGAAACTTTTTGTGTAAGCGCAAGCGCCTGAACACGGGGATTCTGAGAACTCAAACTGTGGAATTCGTCCACATCTTGATCCGTGGCGTCAGGGAAAGCATTCCGCAAATATGCAGCAGTTTCGGTTCGGCTGAAAGGTTTGAGTTCGAGTGGTAATGCCTCGGGAGGGGGATTAAGATATTCCTGTCGATGCGTTCTGCATAAAGCAATTAAACGAACACCTTCCGGGAGTTTCTCTCTGATTAAATCACGCACGAAGGAACGCGCTTCGCCGGCTTCCTCAGCCGCCATTTGCGCATTGTCGGCGGCATCGATAATGATGCAAAGAATCGCTTGTGGATTCTTTGACCTAAGCGAAGTGATGCTTTGACCCAGACGATAAAGAAAAGCCCTCACATAGGCTGATGGTTCAACATAGGGACTGGGGATGAGCGGGTGGCACAATCCCGCAGAGGCCAACTCATTGGCAATCTGAACGAGCGCATCCTTATGGCGATGGCGATAACCGCTGGCGCTGCGGTACTGACCGTTGCCAAAACAGTCATACAGAACACTTGAGGAGCCCTCTGGCAATCCTAGCTTGATGCGCGATGCGAAAACCGACTTTCCCACTCCGCCGGCAGCATGAATGATGATAGGAATACCGCTTGTCTCTATGATTGTTTGAAAGAACTCTGCTTCCTGCTCTCGCGGCACCACATTTTCAATGTCTTTGATAAGGCATGGTGCGGGAAACAGACGATCCTCGAACGTTTTGAGCGCACGCAGCACATCCGATTTCGTTATAGTCGGGTTATCGGCGCTTGAGGAAAGTGCTTTTCTGGTTACTAACTCCTTCAATTGAACGGGTGCATCAACATCGGCATCAACCAAGTAATAACTAATATCTTGGGCTAATAGATTATGTTGATCCCATAACCCCTCCTGATCTCCTTCGAGACGCAGCCGTTTACAGAAGCTTGTGAGTGCCGCCCCACTAAGACCCGTGAATTGCTTCAGTTTCACCAGGTTGCCGGGATGCCGCGCTTGAGCGCCTTCAGCCGCATCATGCATAGCTTCTAAAAAATCGGCACTGATTGGGCGGTTTGAGACAAACCAAAACTCTAATTTGCTATCTAAGCCCTCTATTTGAAGATGTTGTTGAAGTGCTTTATATCGCTCGGCAAATTTCTTAAGTGTTCTTTCCAGCTCACTTGGTGTCCAAGCTGTATTTGTTCTTACTGTTGAATGTTTGACTTGAATATACCGGACAAGTGTTGCTTCTTCAAGATTTTCACTCCCATAATATTCGCCGACGTCGATCAGTTCTTCACCAGCCGCAATATGCGTTTCCCCATCTATTTCAGATAAAGACGGTCCCTCAATTGTAATCGCTTTCAAGTTGGAGGTGGGTGAAAGGAGAAATAGGCAGCGACGAGCAGCCCACAAATAGTGGAATTGATCACCGTCTCTGCTTGCACGGACCAAATCGGTATTGGACATTAGAAAAGTCACCTACCCGAAAAATTTTTCACTAAAAGATGGCGCGCAGGTTTGGGTTATACATTTATATTTTGATAGCATTGTACACCATGATATTCTACATTTTTCCGTACAATCCTTGTATTAAAAAACAACAGCGTTTCACATGTAAAGCTAACGGCAGACAGAAGGTCCTCAGTCTTGAATATAGAGTATTTGCCGCATTGGCCACTAGTGCTTATATTTTACGACAAAAAACGGCTTCTGACTTCCGTCAGTCGCCGTCTTTTGTTATTTTCTTAGCTGTCTAACTGCGACAGCCTCTTCAAGTTGCATATATTGAAAGAGTAAGTAATTCGAGCTAAAAATACAATGTAATTTTTAATCATAATTGCAAATTATTTGGTGGAGGCGAGGGGAATTGCACCCCTGTATCGAAGAGCTGCCACAAAAGCGTCTACGCGTGTAGCCTTCTCTTTAAAATTCGCCTCTTGGTCTCCAGAAGGCAGGATCCTTCCGAGGCTATCTCGATAATCTTAGCTAATGACTCCGAGAATTGTCATTAGAGCAGTCCTACTAATTTGACACCCTGGCCCTTCACCGTAGGCCTTGAAGGCAGGATGTTAGAGCCCTTAGGCTGCTAAAGCGTAATTTTCGTTGTTAACTATTGTTGTCCACCGTTTAACGAGACCAGGTGGAATCTCGACGCGCAACTCTTGCCACCGCTTCCCCGAGCGAGTCTAAAACGCCCCCTTGTTTAATGTCACAATCATAGTATATCATTTTTTTGCGTAATTGATAGCGGAACATCTTACTTTTATAGCTTTTCTTTAGATGTTTTTGATAATTATTCCAAAAAACTTGTATATCATTCATTATTTAATTTTTTATCTCTATAGAATTGCTATTTTTAATTCCGGATAGATTTTTGCATAGTAAAGATTATTGTTATCAATCGGAGGGCAAATTATTCCTTACGAAATAGACCCTCGATCTTACCCTTGAACTCTCCTGCCTTATTCTCAATCTTATCGGCTATCTCCTCGGCTTTATCCCCAACTTTATCCTTTAGCCCCTCAGCCCGCTCTGCAATATCTTCCAACTTTTCTTCAATGACATCCTTTAGTTCTACTGCCCGATCCGCAATAACCTCTGCTTTGTCTTCAGCCAGATCCTTTAATTCTTCCACCTTGGCCTTCACTTCGGCACTATCTAAAAATTCCTCCGTTTTTCTCACAGCTTCATTAACCACTTCTTTCGCTGTCCCTACGGCTTTATTAAGGTTTTCTTTTAGGCTATCCACACTAAAACCTCCCTTTAATTGCCATGATCCCTATATATATATTCCATCTTTTCACAATTATAGCATGGAAGCTTGCTAGCTAAAAGCCAGAAAAATATATTCTTGACGGCATGACACAGCCGTCATATTATTTAGATGACACTAGTGTCATATTTTTTAAAGTTCAACATATTGAGTTTAGAAAGAAAGGGGTAAGAGACCTTGCCTACTCAAACATTCTTTAATCTTCCAAACGAAAAAAGGGAGCGGATAATCGAAGCAGCTATCCAAGAGTTTGCCGCATATCCCTTTGCTCAAGCAAGTATCGCCAGGATAATTGAGCAGGCAGAAATCCCGCGCGGAAGCTTTTACCAATATTTCAAAAACCTTAAGGATTTATATAAGTATGTTTTTAATTTGGCGGTAGAAAAAAAGCTCCAGTACTTCGAGGATAGAGTTCCGGATCTGCACGGTGATGGCTTTGACTTCTTCTCTACCCTGCATAGACTTTTTGTGGTGGGAATCGAGTTTGCCCGCGAACACCCAGAACTTTTAGCACTGGGAGATAGGTTTATTAAAGATAATAATCTACAACTTCGTGAAGAAGTGCTTGCTGAGCAAAACCCCAAATCTCTAAATATCTATGGGGAAATGTTGCGCAAAGGCTATGAGTTGGGGCAGCTAGACCCAACTACAGATTTCACCGCTGCCCTCCTTACCATGCAAGCTTTACACACCGCTTTTACAGACGCTTACCTGGCCCTTGGCTTAGATAGTAAAGAGGCGATCTTAGCAGATAGCAGTTACCTAGACTTAGTTGATAAGATTCTTTACCTCTTTGCCCAGGGTCTAAAGAAAAAGGGCACTACGGGTGGGTAAGGGCGGAGTTGAAAAACATAGTAAAGTAACCTGAATGTGATTTGTATAAAGAGCAGAGTACGACAAATAAAGCAAAATTTGCGTGAGACTCGAGGAGGCGGCGTAATAATGATTCTGCTGGAAGCTAAAAAAGTCCGCAAAGTATACCAAACCGGGGAAATTGAATTAGAAGTGCTAAAAGGACTTGATTTTCAAATTCTGGCCGGGGAATTTATCGTTATCCTTGGGCAGAGCGGTTCCGGTAAAACGACCCTTCTCAATATTATCGGCGGGATGACTCCTCCCACTTCAGGTGAACTTTACTACCAAGAACACCCTCTTCATGATATGGACGATAAGGGATTAACCCTTTATCGCCGCAATGCAGTGGGGTTTGTTTTTCAACATTATAATTTAATGCCTAACCTAACAGCCTCGGAAAATGTAAGGCTGGCCGCAGAGATTGCCGTGGATCCTTTGTCCGTGGAAGAAGTGCTTCAGGATGTGGGACTGGAGGCTTGGGCAGCGCATTTTCCTTCCCAACTTTCCGGGGGACAGCAACAGCGGGTGGCAATTGCACGAGCAATTGTCAAAAATCCAGATTTGCTCCTTTGTGACGAACCTACCGGAGCCTTGGATATAGAGACCGGAATCCAAGTTTTAAAAGCCTTGCTTAAACTCAACCAGGAGTACCACAAAACCATCATCGTCATTACCCATAATGCCGAAATAGCTAAGATGGCTCATCGTGTATTTTATCTTAAGGATGGCAGGCTAGAGAAAGTCCAAGTCAACGAGCAACCTCTAGAACCGGAGGAACTAGTATGGTAGTGCTACGCAAGAAGCTGCTTAGAGAAATCAAAGAGAACAAAGGCGTTTACCTTGCTTGCATTGTGGTCATTATGATTGGCCTGCTCACCTATACCTCTATGTCCATTGTCTTAGAAAATCTTGAGGGAGCCCAGAGTCGTTTTTACGAAGAAACCGGTTTTGCCGATGGTTTTATTAAACTCAACGGTTACCCTGAGGGCAAAATATCAGCCCTGGCTAATCTACCAGGGTTAGCAAAAGTCGAAGGGCGGATCGTAAAAGATGCACGGCTCTTCGAAGAAGCTCCCGAGAGCAATCGTTATTTACGCTTGGTCTCGAGGAATACATCAAGCCAACCGGAGCTGAACCAAATTCAGCTCTTCAGCGGTCGTCTTCCGGAGGATAACAAGCTGGAGATCCTTGTCGATCCGAAATTTTTTACAGCTAATTCCCTATCCTTAGGAGATACATTAACCTTGATACTTGAAGGTAAACGCTCCACTTTTACCGTGGTCGGAACTGCCCAGAGTCCGGAGTTTATCTATGCTTTGCGTTCGGCCCAAGAACTCTATCCTGACCCCGAAACCTTTGGCATCGCCTATGTGCCCCAAAGCTCCCTTAAGACTTTGGTGAAAGAAGCGGGGCAGGTCAATGATATCGTTTTTACCTTGGAGCCGGGGGCTAGTTTTGATGATAGTAAAGAACAATTAGAAACAAAACTTAAGCCCTATGGGCTGCAAAGTATATTCCCTCGTAGAGACCAGAGCAGCCATGCTATCCTCGAAGGGGAGCTAAGCTCCCTACGCAGCACCGCCAAAGCCTTGCCCCTCGTTTTCCTAGCAGTTTCTAGCATCATTCTCTACACGATGCTGCGGCGGCTAATTGAACAGCAACGGGTGAATATCGGAACCTTAAAGGCCTTTGGTTTTATGAATCGAGAGATAATACTTCACTATTTATCCTATCCCCTTTTTATCGGCGGCGTCGGAGGACTTCTTGGCGGATTGGCCGGTATCGCCCTTTCTTTTCCTTTAACCTCTCTCTATGAGGAGTTTTTCGCTTTACCCGGTCTGGAAAGCAGCTTTTCTTGGAAATATCTTTTCTTAGGGATGGCCCTTTCCTTGGCTTTTAGTCTACTCAGCGGTGTTAAGAGCAGCTTAGATATACTGCGCTTGGAACCTGCCGAAGCCATGCGTCCGGCTGCTCCCAGTGCCTCAGGCAAAATACCCTTGGAGAAGGTTTGGTTATGGAAGGATTTATCTTCCCAAAGTCAGATGGGAATTCGCAATGTTTTCCGCTCCCCTGTGCGCAGTATTTTTACGATTATCGGTATGGCAGTAATATTTAGCCTAATGACTGTCTCCTGGTCTATGAATAACATGATCGATAAACTCACAACGTTTCAATTTATAGAAGTTCAAACCTATGACGTGAAGATTTCTCTGAATAATCCAGGGGCTTCACGCTCCATTCAATATACCTTGGCTCATGAACCGGGAATAGCGAAGGTAGAACCTCTCTTAGAAATCCCTGCCACACTTCAAAATCAATGGCATAAAAAAGAAACAGCGGTGCTTGGCATAACCCAGGATTCAACTTTATATAATGTCCTGAATCAAAAAGGTGAAAAAGTACCTATTTCCAAAGACGGAATCTTACTCTCAGAACGTTTAGCCAACCTTCTCCAAGTAGGGATAGGAGATACTATCCAAGTAGATAGCCCTTTGCGCCGTGAGTTTAATGCAAAACAAAAGGAGACGTTGATAGTGCGGGGGATTATTCCCCAATATGTAGGGCTTAATGCCTTTATGGAAATCGGGGCTTTACAGGATTTTCTCCAGCAAGGTAAAATTGCTACCTCGATGCTCATCGAGATGGATACCGCAGGCATTCCCGCCCTTAAGAGCAAATATCGCGATGCCGGCCAAGTGGGAAACATTGAATCTGTCCAAGAAAGCGCGGCCAAAATTGAGGAAATGATCGGCTCCTATGGCTTTACCATCTATTTTCTCGCGGTATTAGCCGGAATCGCCGGTTTCGCTTTAATCTACAACTCCAGTATCATCTCCCTCTCCGAGCGGCAAAGAGAGCTAGCCTCCTTACGAGTGTTGGGAATGACACCGCAAGAAGTCTTGAAAGTCATTACCTCCGAACAATGGTTATTAACTCTCTTAGGAGTGCTCTTAGGTATACCACTTTCCTTTGGCCTTTTGGAAGCTATGGGACAGTCCATGAGTTCAGACCTCTACTCTCTTCCGACAGAGATTCCGCTAACTGCTCTGTTAGGGGCGGTAGTTGGAACAGCGCTTTCGGTGTGGATTGCGCAAACCCATGCCTATCGAAAAATTAAGACACTGCCTTTTGTAGAGATTCTGGCAACTAAAGAGTAAGAGTAAATATATTGAGGAGGTAATCCTATGCTTGAACGTCCCTCCCTCTCGAAAAACTTTCCCTTTTCATTGCTTAGGAAAAACCCTAACAACAAAGCTAAGAAACCTAACTCCAAAAAATCAAAACGAAAAAAGGCCCTGATCTATGGAATTATCGCTATACTCGTTCTTGCCGCGGTCGCCTTTTCCAGCTTCAAGCCCCTTGAAGGGACTGTTATGACAATCCAGCCTAAAGAATTTGTAAAAGGGTTCACCGAGGAGGGGCAAGTTTTAGCTGCCAAGGAGTGGCCGCTCTATACTTCATTGCACGCTAAAATTACCGCACTCCCAGTCCAAAATGGTGATCAGGTTAAGAAAGGGCAAGCTCTTCTACAGTTGGATACCCAAGACTTGACTTATCAGCTGGAGGCTTTGCAAGCACAGCGAAAGAGCGTGGAAGGGCAACGCCTCCAAGCCTACAGTGACCCCTATCAGGCCTTGATAAAGCAGCAAAACCTGCTGATTGCACAAGCAGAGAAGGACAATTTGACTCAAGAACAGAATCTCACCCGCCAGAAGGCTCTTTATGAAGCCGGGGCACTTTCCCTGGTTCAATACGAAGAAGCCCAACTACAGGCGGAAAAGGCTAAGAATTTCTTAGAGCAACAAAAGGCTGCCCTAGAATTGATTTATGAGCAACATAAGCCTCAACAAGGCACTGAGCAATTATTCAGCGGTCAAATAGAAGCCCTCAACGCGCAAATCGCCCAACTGGAGGGTCAGATTGACCAAAGTCGCGTGGTTGCGCCGGAGGATGGTTTGGTCAAAGACTTGAACCTCAAGCAAGGTGAATGGGTTACTCCGGGGCAGCTTTTACTGAATCTCTTTCAAAACTCTGCTTATAAGGTTGAAAGTTTTATTTTAGCTAGTGAAGCAGCAGCTATCAAGCCAGGAGACTCAGTAGAAGTCCTTCAAGATAGCAGCATCGGAGAGCAAGTTCTATCCGGGCAAGTGGAAAGTATTGACCCTTCTGCAGTAGAACGCATCTCCCCCCTGGGACTTAAAGAGAATAGAGTTAAGGTAACCATTCTTTTGTCCAGCGAATCTCCCTTGATTATCGGCAGCACTCTGGATGTGCGCTTCACAACCCATCGTGAAGCGGATCAGATCATGGTACCCAAGACAGCCCTCTTCCCTTACGCCGATGGCGAAGCAGTTTGGGTGCTTCGAGAGGGAAAAGCCCAAATTCAACCGGTGGTAAAAGGAATGGAAAATGACCGGGAAGTCATTATCCTTGAAGGGCTTATCGGCGGGGATCAGGTTCTTCTTGATACAGATTTGCCTGGTCTTAAAGAAGGGAAAGCTATCAAAGTCTTATAGCCAAAAATAAATTAATAGCCCGCCGCGTCTTTATCAATCAATTGACGCTACGGGCTATTTGTTTGATCAGATTTGTATCTAGTATGTATTAACCTAACTTAAAAAAATTAAGTTTTTTCTTTTAGTCCTGACAAGATTGCTGGTTTCGATGGCATTGGATGATTACCTAGAACAAAAACAAACACATCTTCTTGGGGATCATAGGCTGAAAAGTACCAATCTAAGTTATGAAGGGATTTGTTCTCTATTAGTGTGTGCCAGGTTCCCTTGACCAGGTCATAATAGCCAATCTTTGCGGTCTTGGGATTGTAGTCTTCATCCAAGGCTGTTTCAAGGGTGAACAACTTCTGCTGATCCTTGCCTTGGAAATATCTTAAATTCCTGTCTTGAGGAACATCCTTAACGAGACGGGTTTCTTCATTAGTATTGATATTCCGGATGACTGGGTTTTCGTACCCCGCAAAAGGAGCGCCCATACTGTAAATATGGGTATCGTCATACCATTTGACATAGGTGGTTTCTTCTTGATCCGCTGCAAAATAGCGATGATCTGAACCATCTAAGGCAATTGTCCCTGTTCCCACTAACCATTCATAACCGCACATACGATATAGGATGCGGCTGGAATCCGGGGAAAGTACCGGATAACGTGGAGCCTGCGAGTCCATACCATTAGAATCTGTTCCGATCTTGGCAGGAACAATAATTTTGCCCTTTTGAAAATTGCCGTCATAGACTGCTAGGCCCTTTTTACCAGCAAAGAGAATGGTCCTACCATCGGGAGTAATATCTATGTCATCTATACTAACATCCTTCTCCGGGTAATCCATTGCTTTGATGGTTCTGAAGTCTTCTCGGTTGACGATCAACATCTTATCTTTAAGCATTACAGCAATTTGATTATTTTGAAGGGACTTAACTCGTATGGGTAAATAGTCATCCCTAGTGGATATCCCAGTATAAAAATCCGAACCTGTTTTAAGATCGTAGACATAGGCACGAATTTCTAATTCATTTTTAAAAACGATTAGAGTTTTCCCCTGGCCTAAGCTAAAAACTTGAAGGGCATGTTCAAAGCCGTCTTTTAAGGCCTGTTCAGCTTGAAGGTAAAAGATCGAAGGCTTGCTGGGTTGGGCCTCGCCAGCCCGCCATATTGGATAATCGATCTGACGTATTTGGGCCAGGGTCTCTCCCTTTAAGGTCCGATAATCTCTTTTCTCCAGCCCAGCTTGTTTTTTAGGATAGGTTACTCCACCCAAGATCTTATCCTCATAAAAATACACTTCGGCAAGACGATCATTTTCCAGCTGAAAAGCTACGGTTCGCAGATCGACTGGTCCATAGGCCTTTTTCGCAGAAGCCTTTTGGATTGATTTATCCAAAAATGCATCAAGGATCGTTGCTTCCTGTTTAGTAGCTAAATCCTCCCAGGTTATCGTTCTTTCATCACCCTCAGGGGATTGGGTAATGGGATCAAGGAGAATTAACCCTGCTTCTAGGAGATATTTCTTGGCCACTTCGATTTTGCCTTCATAAACCTTGTCCTCTACCGGATTCGCAGTCCCTTCTTGCCTATCTTCGCTAGTCTGTTGTTGCTCCCCAGGGGGAAGTGTTTTTTGTAGTTGGCCGCAAGCAGTTAAAGCGACTGTGAGAATGCCAACAACAAAAAGAAGTAAAAGGAAGCGTTCTACGAGCATCAATTTCTTTAGATTTCCTCCCATGAAGGACCCCTCCTTTAACATTTGGGCAATAGCCAAAAGACCCTAATCTTCTCATAATGTTAGTCGGTTAATCCATGACCTGCCTGACAGCTTTTTTCCAGCCTTGATAATAGTTCTCCTTAAGTTCCTTATTCATCTGGGGTTTAAAGGAGCGGTCAATCCTTGCCTTTCCCCTTAACTCCTCTTTATCACTCCAAAAACCCGTAGCTAGACCGGCTAGATACGCGGCTCCTAAGGCCGTGGTTTCAATGCAATGAGGCCTTTCCACCTCTACGCCAAGAATATCTGCTTGGAATTGCATAAGGAGATTATTGGCTACCGCACCCCCATCGACTTTGAGAAGCTGGAGTGGTAATTTAGAATCAGCTTCCATAGCCTCCAAGATGTCCTTCGTCTGATAGGCCATGGATTCGAGCGCAGCGCGGATGATATGGTTTTTATTGCTGCCCCGGGTGAGTCCTACAATCGCCCCCCGAGCATCCATATCCCAGTAAGGAGCACCTAGTCCTGTAAAGGCAGGCACCACATAGACCCCACCATTATCGGGAACCTTTGCAGCGAAATATTCGGAATCCGCCGCGGTTTCGATTAGCTTTAGTTCATCTCGCAGCCACTGAATTACAGCTCCGGCGATAAATACACTTCC
Organism: Desulfitobacterium sp.; assembly: GCF_982384815.1. Taxonomy (NCBI): domain Bacteria; kingdom Bacillati; phylum Bacillota; class Clostridia; order Eubacteriales; family Desulfitobacteriaceae; genus Desulfitobacterium; species Desulfitobacterium sp. Next base: position 56,778 of record NZ_CEVWNY010000002.1, read on the forward strand.
CTCTAAGGCATAGACAACTTTATTATCGATTCCCCAGGCGATGGTACTTACAAGACCATGCTGAGATGCATAGACTTCTTCCCCGGTATTAAGAAGCATGAAGCAGCCGGTTCCGTAGGTGTTTTTCGCCATCCCCGGTTCAAAGCAAGCCTGACCAAATAAGGCCGCCTGCTGATCTCCGGCGATTCCAGCGATAGGTATTTGATAACCAAAGAAACCTTCAGGGGCAGTTTCTCCGTAGATAAAACTAGAAGGTTTAACCTCGGGGAGCATCTTAGCGGGAATATTGAGCACTCGGAGTAGCTCTGTGTCCCATTGTAGAGTATTAATATTATAGAGCAGTGTCCGCGAAGCATTGGAATAATCGGTCACATGAATCCGGCCCTTGGTCAGTTTCCAAACCAACCAGGTATCCATGGTGCCAAATAGTAAGTCTCCTTGCTCGGCTTTTTCTTGGGCCCCGGGCACATGATCAAGAAGCCAGCGAATTTTAGTCCCTGAAAAATAAGCGTCAAGTACTAAGCCCGTCTTTTCCTTAAACATAAGCTCTAGTCCCTTGGTCTTTAACTCATCACAGATAGGGGCTGTTCTCCGGCACTGCCAAACTATAGCATTGGCAATGGGTTTTCCCGTATGCTTATCCCATACCACTGTGGTCTCCCGCTGATTGGTAATCCCGATTCCGGAAATCTCTTCGATGTTTACTTGGTAACGAGCCAGTAACTCAGCGACGACTCCATATTGGGTGCTCCAAATTTCCTCCGGATCATGTTCTACCCAGCCGGGGTGAGGATAAATCTGGGTAAATTCTTTTTGGGCTACACCTACGATATGGCTTTCCTGATCAAAGAGGATAGCTCGACAACTGGTAGTTCCCTGATCTAGGGCAAGAATATATTTTTTCATCAACCTCGCCTCACTGTTTAAGAAATATTTCCAGCTTCTCCTTTCTTTATATCATGTGCATAGAAGTTTTTAAAGTGGCAAGCTTATACTTCCTGAATAGCAAACAAAAGAAGGGCTTTGCCCCCCTTTACTTTTTGCCATTATTTATTCACGAGTGAAACAAGGAACCTGTCCCCTTGTTTCAAAAGATTTGTTGGTAGCGGTCAAAGGCACGGATTGCTGTAAGAGCTGTGCTGATGGGCTCTTCGTAGTCCCAGCCCTTGGCATAGATGGCACGATAAGAGGGTTTAAAAGATCCGTTAGCACTCTGAGACTCGATAAGATTTTTAATTCCTTTATCGATCACTTCCCTAGGGGCGGCTTTCCCATACCGGAGCAGTCCGGACAAAGCCAATCCTGTCTCTACCGTTGAGCCCCACCCCCCGTCCTTTTTCTGGGATTTTAGAATATATTCATACGCCTTCTGACGTGCCTCCATGACTGCCCTCGTTAGATATAGCTGTTGCCAGCTGAACTTCCATTTCCCAAATAATTCGAGAGCTTGGGCAGTTCCATAGATAGACCCTTCGTACCAGGAGGCCGGAAACGCTCCTTCACTATCCTGCTGGCCTAAGAGCCAATTAAAGCCCCGATAAACTGCTTCCTCTTGAGATCGGGAGCGTCGCCATAAGACTTCTAAAGCGTGAATAGTTACATCGGCACTGGCAATATAGACAGGGAATTCAGCCGTGATTTGGGGTGGCTGGCCTTGGAAGTTAGGGAATGTTCCCCAACTCCCATCCTCATTTTGCAACTTTCTAAGCAGCTTAACACCAAGCGGATTTTCTACTCCAACTTGGTGCAAGCCAATTAAAGCTACCGCTGTATCATCTAAATCCGGATGAGTAAAAGGCGGGGTACTACCATAGCTACCATCGGCATTTTGTCCTTCTCTTAACCAAGTAATTCCTCGTTCCAACCAAGATGCGTTCCTTAACCTTTCAGGCCTTTCTCCATAAATACAAATTGCCCATCCCATTGCCCAGTTTTGCAATTGATCAAATGCCGGCCAGCCACCATTAGCATATTGCTTTGATACCAGCCAACGTCCTGCTCTTTGACATTGCTCCGAATAATTGCCTCCACGCATAACGGCAAGGATCGCTAAGCTAGTAGCAATGATATCCTCTGACCAGGAACCATCATTCATTTGTTTGTCAATGAGGAACCTAATTCCTTGATTAAGCCCTTCCTGGGAATCAGTGGCAAGGAGGGCGGCAGCTACAACTACCGGCCTTCCGTAAATCGGCAGTTTTGCTAGAACACGTTCTTCTAGAATATTGGGAATCAGAATCTCCTCAGGGGTTGGCCCTTCTAACCCAGGCACTACCCTTTGGCCTAAGGTTAAAATCATTTGGGAAAACTGTCTGGCCTGAGATAGAACCTGAAGCTTGGCAAGCCAACTTCCTTGACTACCCTGAAAAGCCAAGCGGGCAATCCTTGTGATCTCTTCATCGGGGGGACCACCGGGAACTTTACCCCAACCACCTTGGTAATTTCGTCTTAACCAGTGGATACCTCTCAGCTGGGGCCCATTAAATTCTCTACCCAGAGGGAGTAAAGCGAGAGAAGCCAAAGCTGTCGCCCCTGGGCTTGGGGATACACCATGATGCTCATCTAAATTATTAGCTAGGATCTGCTCCACACCTTGATTAACAAAATTTGAAGCATTCCTGAGACTTTCTTGCAGATCATTCCGAATATCCAATTTTTCACCTCCATCCATCTATATCCTATGCGGAAAACAGATTTGTGTTAGGTAAGAAAAGGATATAAAAAAGCACAGAGGTCCTCTGTGCAGAATCTTTAATATAACTTAATCGATTATTTTACTTACGTCCCTTCCACTATATAATATCCTTCTAACCTCCATAACATTTCCAATCACAACATAGTAAATTGTAAAGTTATCTATATAAATACGATAATAAGAATGTCTCCTACTCCTATTTGTCTTAAAAGGCTCAAAGGATAGTGGGCAGTTTAGCCTATTCAATATTGCTGCTTCAATCCTATTAAGGAGATTTAATGCTCCTTGGGGATTATGCAAGCGATATGCTATATAGTCAAGGATCTCATTCAAATCTTGCTCATAACCAGGGAGATATCTTAATGAATACCTACCTTCCAGCATCTATTCTTTTCCTCGCCCTTGAAAAGATCTCTTCATGGGTGTATCTCACCTCTGTGGACTCTGCTTCTCTATCTGCCTCATCGAGCTTAAGCTCAACATGGTCAGTTAGCTCAGCATATTTCTCAAGACTTAATACGACCATTGTCCCATAGCCATTCTTAGTTAGATATACAGGCTGTCCCTCTTTGACAACAATTTCTTCAATCTCAGGGAACTTATTTCTTAAATCGGAAACCGGCCTTATCTGAATCATAGATGCTCACTCCAATCCCAAGGAAAAAACTCTCGCATTCCTCTATCAATATTATATCTTAATTTTATCATCATCTCAATAGAACTAAATTTAGCCGCAAATATCTTTGTCTTGCTTTCGGTGTAATCTAATAACATCCCTGATCACCTTTTCTCGCTCTTCATCGTAAGCGTTAAAGGTACGAAGTGCATTTTCAACATCCTGATAAACTTTCCAGTACTTGCTGGCAAGGCAGGGCCCACCCCTGTTTTCAATAAAATTGATGACATCCGCCAGGGGATAGCCGAGAAATACACGTAACTCATGGGGGCAGCTTATTTCATAGCGCCTTTTCAAAATAGCTAGATAATCTTCTAAAGCCTTTGTTCCCCTATAGCCCAGCCCCTGAAGGAATTTTCTATTCTCGCTCACAGTTAAATACTCGGTTAAGGCCTTATATTTATAAAACAGGACAAATATCCGATCCTTTTTACGCTTAAGTTCATAGTAATGTACTCCCAAGTTATTACATATTTCATCTTTATAACTTTCCCAAAGGGCACAACTGTTGCGGTTGAGGTTGGTGAGGGCCATTAGTGAGGAAGGTTTTATTCCGGCTATAGTCGGGGCGGCGTAAAACTTAATTCTATAGAAAAGATGATCCTTATCATTAAGTTCATCCAATGCTTGGAGAAAATCAATAACCGATATTCTACTCATAAAAAATTCCTCCCTTGCCAAGTCCTTATGTAGCTCATTCTGCCCACGTAGGTTATTGTGCATTCTAACAAAAAAGGAACCCCTAAAGGCACGGTTTAATAGGGAAACTTGTTGAACCATACCCCAAACCGATACGGAAGAGCAAGAGAGGCGTTATACCGCAAAGGATAGCGCCTCTCTTTATATGCTGGTATAGCCTAAGTCGGATGTGCCTGATTCGTAATTCGCAGGTCTGTGATTGTTGATAAGGTAGGATAAATTAGTTATGATAAAGTGAAAACGAGGGCGGAAGTCCTGCCCTCACATATATGCTGGTGGCTCAATGGCAGAGCAGCGGTATCGTAAACCGCAGGTTGGAGGTTCAATTTCTCTCACCAGCTCCAATGAAAAAGAACGTGTAGTTTCAATGGCTACGCGTTTTTATTGCCCGTTATTTCATATTACGGTTTTGAATTTTTGTAATCGGGATACTCGGTTAAAGCTAATCCTTTTTCATAGCATAATTTTGTCGAATTGACTAACAAATATAACAAGTGTTATAATAAATGCGACATTAATCGAGGTGAATAAAATGGATTATCCTCAAATGATTAGAGAAATTCGTACATTATTGAATATTAGCCAGGAGGACTTGGCTCGTGAGTTGCATATTAGCTTTGCGACTGTTAACCGCTGGGAGAATGCAAAAGCTATGCCGAGTAAAATGGCACAACGAGCATTGATTGATTATTGTAAGCAGAATAAAGTCCTAACCCCTGTGCTTGATAAATACAGGTTATAAACGGAATGGACTTTATGTTGGGGGGAAGAAAGAGTGTCGACAAATATATCAAAACAAAAAAGAGATGACCTTGTGAATAAAATCAAGGCCATTCGTTCTTATATCGCCAGTGCCTATCAAGATGAAAATACCGGCAATCTTTTAACGTATCTAAGTGAACTGGAAAAAGAAATAAAGGCTAAAAAATATGGTCTTGTGTTCGAGGAACATCGTGAAGGTATTGATGAACTCTTAGACACGCATACCCCTGTGCTGACCGAGGAGTCAAATTTATTCATCGATAATGGCGGTCTGGTGAACTTTATAATTGAGGGAGACAACCTTGCTACATTGCAACTGCTCATTAAAACCCATCGCGGGAAGATAGATCTTATCTATATCGATCCACCTTATAATATGGGGAAAGACGATTTCGTATATGACGATAACTTTGTTGATAAAGAAGATGGCTTTCGACATAGCAAGTGGTTATCGTTTATGGAGCGGCGTCTATCTATCGCACGAAACCTACTCACGCCTAATGGCGTTCTGGTTATAAGCATTGGGTATCATGAACTAAATAACCTCATTCTGCTTTGTGAAAACCTGTTTTTGGGCAAGCAGGTTGTTACTGTAACCGTACAGACATCTGGTGGCAAACCTTCAGGGGGATTCAATTATTTGCAGGAATATCTTGTGTTTATAACACCGCAGGACTTTAAGCCCATGCCAACCAGCTTTGCAGGAGGCAATACAAATGCCCCATTCCACGGTATGAATCTTGCAACATTTGACCAAGTTCAGCGACCAAACCAAGCCTATCCTATATACATCAATAAAGAAACTGATCAGATCATCGGCTGTGGATTATCGCTGGCAGACCGAGTACGCAACGGAAGTTATACGGGCGAATTAAGAGATTTTGAATTTAACTATGAGGAAGCCCCGGAAGGTTGTGTAGCAATCTGGCCAGTGAGCAATAAAGGAATACCCTGTGTTTGGAGACTGATCGCCTCTCGCCTGATGAGTGATTTGGCAAAAGGCTACATAAAGGTTATTAAGCAGAAAGCATCGCGAAACAAGAATCAATATGCCATTCAGTATCTCGCAGCAGGTATTATAAAGAAAATTGAAAGCGGTGAGATACCTGTTGTGGGGAGAGAAACAAGCAATCAGACCATTATACTTGGTGATTATAAAAGCGAGGGCGTTGGCATTCCGACAATATGGACTGAAAAGGTTTTCTATACTGCAAAAGGAAGCAGTCAAATACTTAGTATTTTTGGTAACAAGAAATTTTCATATCCCAAACCGAAGGAGTTGGTTCAAGAGGTTATCCGGGCTTGTTGTGCTTCCGATTCAACGATACTCGACTTTTTTGCTGGTTCAGGCACAACGGGGCACTCTGTGATGGAATTGAATGCAGAGGGTGGCACTGAGCACCGCTTCATCCTCTGCACCAACAACGAAAACAATATCTGCCGCGACATAACTTACGAGCGCATAAAGCGTGTGATTGATAACGAAGGCTATTCTGCAAGATTGAAGTATTATAAAGTTGATTTTGTCCCCATCAACGAGCGCATGTATTATGAGTATGCTGATGAACTCTTGAGACATGTGCGGGAACTGGTAGAACTGGAAAACGGCATCAACTTTACGGGTAACGCAGAGCTTGCCATTGTGGTGACTGATGAAGAATTAGCCGGATTTATTCAGAATGTTAACGAATTTAAGAAATGCCATAAACTGTATCTTGGACATGATGTTATACTCAATGGAGAGCAGGAAGCCATATTAAAAGAACGCCGAATCCAAGTGAATGTAATTCCTGACTATTATTACAAAGAATTGGAGGGATGAATGTGGAAAACATCACTCTTGCTGATTTTCAATTAAATGCGATATCTTCTCTAATGGATGCTATGGAGCAACCAGAGCAGAATATTGTATTAAAAAGTTGCACTGGCAGCGGCAAAACAATTATTTTAACACGGTTTATGGACGAATATCTTAAAAGCTACTCTAATACCGTGTTTGTTTGGCTCACACCAGGTAAAGGAGATTTAGAGGAACAAAGTAAGATTAAGATGGATCGTTATATTCACGGAAGAAGCACTAAGCTACTTTCCGATGTGATGACAAGCGGCTTTAAAGAAAACGATGTGTGCTTTATAAACTGGGAAAAGCTGACCAAGAAAGGAAATAACGCATTAAAAGATACTGAACGCATTAATTTTATAGAGCATATTGAAAAAGCACATGCCAATGGCATTAACTTTAATATTATTGTTGATGAAAGTCACCAAAATCAGACCATCAAGGCTGATGCCATCATTCAGTATTTTAACCCCAATAAAATCATCCGATCTTCCGCAACTCCCACAATGCCGACACATTCTATACTTATAAACATACCAGAGGCGGATGTAATTGCAGAAGGCTTGATAAAAAAGTTGCTGATTATCAATGAAAATTTTGCTAATAATGTGGTTGTCGCAAATGAAGAAGAATATTTACTAGAAAAAGCTTTTGAGAAGCAGAAAGAGCTTCATGCGGCTTACTTACAAAGAGATATTAAAGTTAATCCGCTAATATTAGTGCAGATACCAAATAAAAATGAAGTTTTACAGGATAAAATTGAGCGCTGGTTTGAGAAACAAGGCATATCTTACGAAAATGGGCGGTTAGCGTGCTGGCTCTCAGACAAGCATGAAAATATCGACAATATAACTGACCTGACTGCAGAATCTGTAGCAGTAATAATCAAACAGGCCATTGCTACTGGTTGGGATTGTCCCCGCGCCCAAATACTTGTTAAATTGCGCGACAACATGGACGAAACTTTTGAAATTCAGACAATTGGTAGAATACGCAGAATGCCGGAAGCAAAACATTATGAAGCTGATGCTTTGGATAATTGCTATCTTTATACTCTTGATGAGAAGTTTACTGAAGGTGTTAAAATAAACTTCGGTAATGGAGCATTATCGGCATCGAAGTTATTTTTGAAAAATGAATATAAAACATTAGAACTTACCTGCTTGCAGAGATCAGGATTATTAGTCACTCGGGATGCGGCAAAAGCATTAGCTTCAGTAGCTCAATATTTTGCCACAAAATTCGGTACTGGTTCTAATATGGTCGAAAATAAAAAGCGATTACAGGCAAACGGCTTTAACTTTAATACAGACATAGTAAGCTCCACAAAATCCGGCGAAGTTGCGACATTGGAATTCAAGGTGGCAGAACGATTGAATGACGTCACATTTCATGTTCCATTAAATACCCATGAGCATGGTCGAGAATATCATCACGTCATAGCTAAGATAGGACTTGATATCTCCTTGGAATACGCACAGATGAATGCGATTGTCCGTAAGCTGTTTGTCGTTGGCAGCAATTATCACAAGAAGATATTGAGCTTGTCAAACAGAGAAATTTATGCGTTTGTGCTGAATAATGAGTGGCTTTTAAAAGATAGTATTCGTGCTTCAATGGCACTTGAAATGAATCAGCAGAATTTAAAATTGGATTTGGCTGTGCCTAAAAAATTCACGTTTCCTCAAGAATACCTTTTTACATATGATTCGAATGCTAAATCCCAGACCGTTATGAAGAAAAACGTTTATAACGGATATTTATCTTCTGCGGAAGTCCGTTCTGCCCCGGAAAAGCTTTTTGAGAAGTTCTGTGAGCGAAACAATAAGGTGACTTGGTGGTACAAAAATGGCGATAAAGGAAATGAATACTTTTCTCTTGTATATTCGGACAACTTTGGCAAAGCAAAGATGTTCTATCCGGATTATATTCTTGGAATAGGTAAGGAAATTTGGATTATTGAGACAAAAGGGGGATTTTCCAATTCTGGTGAGAGCCAGGATATCGACATCTACTCTCCTAAGAAATTTGACGCCCTTAAAGAATACTTAGAAAAATACGGTTTAAAGGGCGGCTTTGTCCGGCAGGACAAGCATAGTCAAGAGCTGTGCATTTGCATAGAAACTTATTCAGATGACATAAGCAGCGCAAGCTGGTCCTTGCTGGAGGAAACAATATAGAATCAAACGAGAGAGGGGGCGGTGTATGTGAATGGGATAACAAAAAGTTCTTTTAATGACTTTAATGTATACTCATCGGGCGATGATCATTCAGTTATACACATTGACATTGCAGATACGCCGACCTTTTACCAAAAAATGTTTGATTATTTTTTTGATGAATCTCGCTTTTTGAAATACATAGAAAATAAAACATCTTTGACATTCGAGCCAACAGTTGAAAACTATGTAGCACTTTATAAAAGATTAAGTCTTTATGTGGATGACGAGAACATAGGTAAACTACCGGCGGATCTCGAAACTGAAGTGCTTAAAATTATTGCAGATGAATATACGCTTGATGATAAAGGAAATGGCAACATCGAAATAAGGCTTGATAAAATAGGGAAAATCGGAGAGTACATTTTTTGCAATTTGCTTTCTGAGTATTTTGGATATAATTGTATAATTCCAAAGGCAAACTTTATTACCGACAGAAATATGAGTGTATTTGGAATTGATGCGGTATTTTATTATCCCGAGAGTAAAATGCTGCTTTTCGGTGAATCAAAAGTAAGCAAATCTTTAAATAACGGCGTTGCTCTCATTAATAAATCTTTATCTACCTATCAAAAGCAAGTTGATGAGGAGTTTGTGCTTATTCTTAGCCAAAGATGGTTACGGGATAAGATGGGGACATTTGCTAATGATTTTGGTGATCTTGTTGACAGAAGCATTTCAATGAAAGATTTTATTTCAAAGGCAGGGATTACTTCAATTGGTATTCCTGTGTTCATAACACACGGCACAGAGACAGATATAAATACCATTATGACTCAGCAGTCCAGTATTAATGCAATTAAGCTCTACGATTTGGATACGAAAATTATTTCAATCTCTCTTCCGATAATAAGCAAGAGTAAATTGATTGCAACCTTTACACAAAAAATTGTGGAAAGGAGAGATTATTACGAGTCTGTCATTAAATGAATACAATACCCAAAAGCTACGCGAAAAATATATCCGTGTCTTAGCGGCTTCAGAAGACTCTACCAAGAAAGCGAAAGAATTGGCCGATGATTTATTCGCTTTGGATTTAACTGTGTATTCTCAAAGCTATTCTTTCGATTCACTTGTATACTCAGCATTTGCCCAATCAAAGCTGGACAAGAATGTCGTATTGCATCCGGAGCAATTAGAAATCATAAAACAAATGGAAAAGAATGACGCACTAATTGTGAGTGCGCCGACAAGTTTTGGAAAAACCTTTTGTGCCTTTGAATATATAGCAAGGCATCTGCCGCGCAATATAGTTCTGATTGTTCCTACGCTTGCGTTGATTGATGAGTATTTAGGAAAGCTTATTAGAAAATATAATGATACTTTTCAAATCTATAAAGTCTATACACAGCTTGATCCTGAGAAATGTTACGATTTTGATCGCAATAACATTTTTATCTTGACACATGATAGAGTTGTGCAGGAAAGCTCCCATGAAATTATAAAAAGCATAGACCTGCTGGTTATTGATGAGGTATATAAACTTGAAACTGATAAAGCTGATGATAGAGTTTTAGTACTAAATATGGCGTATTACCATTTAGCAAAAATGGCAAAGCGCTATATCTTGCTTGCTCCATTTATACAGAAAATCGAAGATATTGAGATTCTCGAGAAAAAACCTGCTTTTTACAATACTGAATATTCACCTGTTGTAAATGAAGTCATTCCGGTAGATATTCTCTCTCATAAGGATCGTAATTCTCAATGCAAAGACCTTTTGCAGCGTATACCAGAAGAAGAAAAGACACTTATATATTTTCCTACTGTCGTAGGAATTTATAAATACATTAATGATATATTATCTGAAGAGCCGTTACTTCCGGAACTTGAGCCTTCAATAAAGTATTTTGTTGAATGGGCAAAAGACGAAATTCATGAGGATTGGTGTGTTACAAAGGCATTAGAGCGTGGATATGTCATACATAATGGGCAAATGCCGCTGGGGACACGTATGTTCCAGCTTAATTTATATGAAAAAAATGATAATTATAACAGACTGTTTTGTACATCAACCCTGCTGGAGGGCGTGAATACAACAGCCAAGAATATAATTATTACAAAACCATCCCGACTGTCGGATAGAAATAATAATACCAAGGACTTTACTGCATTTGATTTCTATAATTTAGTTGGCCGGACTGGACGACTAAATCAGCATTTCATAGGAAAAGCGTACTACTTAAAAGCTCCTACGGATCCCCCCTATGAAAAGATTGCTGCTATCCGGAGCATAAAATTTGAGTTAACTGATGACAGCAAAGATGTTGATATTCAAAAAGGTGATATACAGAATCATCCGGATTATTTGGCATTCCTTTCTGGATTAGGAATAACCCATGATGATTATTTGAAAAACATTGGCAGTCACCTTAGATTTGACACAGTATTGGATATTTATATTCGCTATACTGAAAAGAAAGCTGAAATCATAGCGGAATTGCGCTCTCTTCATACAATAAAAATTTACGGTCGTAATAAGCTAATTGTATTACTTTATTATATTTGCGAAGGAAAAAACAATAAACTCCGTGCTAATTTGATAAATAACCTGATTCATAGAAATCGACCAAAAATCAAGACTGTTGTTAAGGCAGCTTTGGAATATTATGCTACAAGCGGGCTGGATTATATTATTTCTGAAGCTATAAATTTGAAAATGAGTTATATTGAACACCAGTTTTATGGGAAAGTGCAGATTGTTAAATATTTTATGCAAATAGAAGGCGTTTCAAAAGATTTTATTAACGTCTTAGAATACAAAGTCCTTGGCGCGATTGAACAGCTTTATTTCACCAACTCCAAGCAGCGGAAGATGTTGCTTGATATTGGTGTTTATGAGCGTGATGTTGAACCTATAATCCGCGTCATAGGCGGAGATTATGAAGATGCCTTTTCCATGAAAAAACTGTTGAAGGACAACCTCTCAAATTTACAGCATATCAGTTATATCTCAAGATACATAATAAACAATCTGTAAAATATAAATATGGGGCAAAACGTATAGCTATCTCCCTCAGTCTGTGATAGTGTATGTGGCTGAAGGGAGGTAGTTTTATGAAGAAGATTATTATCAGCGTAATTCTCACCGCTTGTGTCGCATTGTGTGCCGCTGTGTGGCCTCAGAGCGCCGAAGTCTGGGATTTATCCGCTGAGCTGGTAAAAACCGCCGTAACCGCCGAAATTGAGGCTCGGTCAGCGGAAATGCCGAAAATTTTTATCTCTGGTGAAACTCCTGCTGCCGAAGTAAAGGCTGCCGCAGAAACTGAACCAGTGGAAACCGAAATAGCGACAGAAGAAAAAACAGAACCAGCCCCTCGTACTGCATCAAAATCCACACCAGTACCCTCGGAACCAAAGTCAGGCGACAGAGCTATTATAGACGGTAAGCCCTATGTCTGGATTCCGGGCTTCGGCTGGATTAAGGATGAGGGCGGCGGGAGCGTCAGAACAACAGTCGGCAATCCCGGCGACGAGCTCACGGGTAATAAAGTCGGCCAGATGGGTGGCGCAACTGTCGGCAGCAATGGTGACATCAACAAGCAGGTCGGTATTATGGGCGGAGGTACTGTCGCCGAGGACATGTACGAGAACGGTCATAAAATCGGGATTATGGGCAGTGAGGAGTCCGCATCGCACGAAACAACCGCTCCTCCTGCAGAACAGCCAGTGCCGACAGGCGATGACATTTATATCGAGCTTCAACCTCCAGTAACAAAGGATAGCACCCCGCCGCCGTGTAAACCCGGTGAAGCCCCTCCAAATCCATAATAATATTGAAGGAGCGCATGAAGCCCTGGCAGGCCAAGTGCGCTCTTACTTTCTGATGTTCGTCTTTGCATAGTTATGAAGCTGTCAGCTACATTCCATTTCTAATCTGTTCGTCTTCGACGGATTTAGTACGCTGTCAGCGAACTATTATGTCTTTACAAACTGCATTCAATCACATTTTGTCGTAAATCTCCTTAAGCTCGGAATCGGATATCTTTCCGGCTTCTGCTTTGTCCTTATATTCAAGTGCCAGCGCAACGGCGGCGTTCCATTCATCGACAGACAGCTTACCCCTCGCCCGGCGTGTCTTTAATCGGTTATAAACCTTGTCATATTCAAGGCGCGCAGGTGTTTTTCCTTCCTTGCGCGCTTCCTTTTTATGAGCTCCAACCTTGCGGCAAGTCTTTCCTGTTTCGCCAGGCGCGATATTATTGCAGTAGCAGGTATCATACCCTTTGTTCAACAGGAAATAGCGCCCGCAGTTGTGGCAGCGGCGCGGCATGTTTCCCGCAATAAGTCCCCGGTAGAAATCCGTATACAGAAAATGTGAAAGATAGGAAAACTCAACTTCTTCTGCTATCATAGGCTTTCCTTTGCCTTGCGGATGCCGCAATGGAGTAAACCTGACCTTGACGGGAAACCCCTGCTCAAAAGGCAAGTCACCAAATAACAGTTCACCGGCATCGGCCATGTCCCGATAATATTTTGAATAGGCTTGTGCATATGCCTCGCTGTTACGGCGCGTCAGGTTCTCAAAATACAGATCCAGCATCCCTGCTGTCTGCCTTCTGAAGTTACGGATGCTTTCCGCAAAGTATTCCATCTTGTCGAGAAACTCAATAAACATTTTGTTACCCTGGGAATTATCCTGAAATACTTCAGCCCATTTCTGTTTGTCCGCAAACAGCATGGGGAGCAGATTGAGAGAACTGTGTATATCCAGCGGAAGATCACGATATAACGGTAAAGTAAATATAACATCCCAAACGGCGTTCAGTTTTTCCTGTAATTGAATAACTGCGTCGATATTTTTATGATTAAACAGCGCTCGCATTCCTGTTGTGAATTCTCTGACCCGTTTATCAATCTCAGCTATATCCTGTTCGTCCGTATTCAAAAAGTCTGTTGTTATCTGCCCCAGCGGAAAGGATGCGCCGCCTCCGAGCATCACATTATCTTCCCAAAATAAAACAGAGAATTGGTCATAAGCATTCGCCTTCATGTCAACCTCCTGTATCCGATGGTTTTTCACGATGTACCTGACATCGCTCCAAACTATTGTGTATGAAATTAGTTTCTGCTATCGTAATCGTATCCGATATATATGCATTAGTCAATCGGCAACAATTATGGAACGGAGGTGAAACATGCAGAAAAAGAAAAGCAAGCTCATCCGCATGAGCGATATTGAAACGGAGCAGGTGCGCTGGCTGTGGTATCCGTTCATTCCTTACGGCAAGGTCACAATCATACAGGGCGACCCAGGCGAAGGCAAAACTTCTTTTGTTCTGGCGATGATTGCTCTCCTGACGACAGGTAAACCATTGCCGGAGGAAACCGTGGCGGCAGAACCCATACGCGTCATATACCAGTCTGCGGAGGACGGTCTGGCAGATACGATTAAGCCGAGGCTGGAGATGTCCGGTGCTGACTGTTCCCGTGTGCTGGTCATTGATGAATCGGACAAGGAACTGACACTTTGTGATGAACGGCTGGAGCAGGCTGTACAGGAAACCGGCGCAAAGCTGATTGTGCTTGATCCGCTGCAAGCATATCTCGGCGACAACGTGGATATGCACCGAGCCAATGAAGTACGTCCTGTTTTCAAACGGCTGTGTGCGATGGCCGACCGAACCGGCTGCGCCATTATACTCATCGGCCATATGAATAAGGCGCAGGGATTGAAATCCTCCTATCGCGGACTTGGCTCCATCGACTTCCGTGCGGCGGCGAGAAGCGTGCTTATTGTCGGCAGGCTGAAAAGCGATCCCGCTGTCCGTGTCGTCGCTCATGACAAAAGCAGTCTGGCACCGGAAGGTAAATCAATCGCATTTTCTCTGGATGCCGAAAACGGCTTTCAGTGGATTGGCTATTGCGACATCTCTGTAGATGATGTTCTTTCCGGCACAGGTTCGGTGCAGACCAAGACGGCGCTGATGGAGGACGAGCTAAGACGGATGCTCGTAAAGCCTGTCCCAGCGGAGGAAGTGTTTAAGCATGCAGCTGAGCTTGGTATCTCTGAACGCACGGTGAAGATTGCAAAAAAGAATCTTAACGTGCAGACAGAAAAGCTTGGCAGCCAATGGTTTTGGCAGCCTCTCGATTCAAGGGTGTAAGGGTGCAATGTCTTATACACTTTGCACCCTTGCATCCTTCCAGAAATGTAACCAAGTTGGCTCACTTTCATGGCCGCTTAGATCGTATCCATAAAAAGTAATCCATCTTGGCTCACTTTCATCGCTGCCGCTACCAGACCTGAGAAAAAGTAAACCACGTGGTTCAGTTTTCTGGTCAGGGAATTGTGTTAGCGAAGAATCCTGCCAGCAAAAAGAAGATAATCGGCAGCAAGATATAAACTGCCAAAATGAAGATGAACCATGGGGTCGAAAACCGTGCAGGTTAAAGGCGGGGGGTTGTAAGAGGTTCCCCCCCGCCGAAAACACCGCCCCGCAATGCGGGTCGGGGACGGTACCTCTTAGGTGGTCGTAAACTGGCACATGGTACCTTCAAAGGTGCTGTAAGGAAAGGCTAAGTCAGCAATAACAGCAAAATCACGGCGTTCAGCATGGGGTCGTAGGTACACATAAAGCGGTATCATGCTAAAAATCCATACGGAAAGGAGGAAACCGAATATGGAACAAAGAGTTAAAACAGGGCTGGCTATCACACAGAAACATCTTTCTCTCTGTGATGAAAACCGCCGTAAAGCGCATGCCGACTCACGCAATACTTTTGTGGAGAAGGCCATCGAATTCTACTCAGGATACCTAAACGCAGAGCAGAATCCTAAATTCTTTGACGATATTTTCGCTACAAAAGTACAACAGCGGGTGGAGCAGATCGGAAAAACATTCGGCACGGGACAGTATAAAATTGCTGTGGAGCTCTCGGTTCTCAGCCACCTGATTGCCTCGCAGCTTAAGGTGTCAGACGATTCGATGCGCAGGCTGCGCAGTATCTGTTCGGAGGAAGTGAAGAAGCTCGAGAGTCTGCCGACCTTCGAACACATCTATAATTACCAGCACGAAAACAGAAAGGAAGTGTAAATTTATGAAGCCACAGCAAAATTGTATAACAGCTTATGTCTTTCCGAAATCCATTTTTCTGCTCCCGGATGGGCATCCAAGCAGACCCAAAATTGAGGAGCTGTTTAAAGAGAATGGCGTACGGAAGCACCGGCTATGGGGCAGGAAAACTAAAAAGGAATCCCAACACTACATCGAAACCGGCATCTGGGGCAGCTATGAAACGGCGGGAATCAAAGACAAAACGCTTGACGGTAAGCCTATTCCGCTTTTTGAGGATACGGAATTAAAGGAGCAGACCGACAGTATATGCCTGGAACGACACATGATTGTGGGAGGGAAAAAGTTTGCCGTCAGCTCTGTGTTCCCCAAAGCAGCCGTCTCATTACCTTCGGATAAGCTGCTCTCCTTGATAGATAAGGAGCAGGAAAAAGAGAGAAAATCTTTCTGATAATTCAGTAGACTTCCGGCAAACTCTTCGGTATGCTTGGGATGCGGAGCAATCCGCAGTACCAATATTCCGTATCGGTTTGCCAAACGAAAAGGAGGTATTTATGACACAGGCAAACCCAAAATATACAATACTCTACGGAAGGCTGAGCCAGGAGGACGAGCGTGACGGCGAATCCAACAGCATCCAGAATCAAAGGCTGATGCTGGAGAAATATGCCGCCGATAACGGCTTTGAGAACATTCTCTTCCTTTCTGACGATGGCTACAGCGGCACAAACTTCAACCGCCCTGCATGGAAAGAGCTGATGAAGATGGTGGAAAACGACGAAGTGGCGACAATTATCGTTAAGGATATGTCCCGTCTTGGCAGAGATTATTTACTGGTCGGGCAGTACACCGAGATGATATTCCCAAGCTATGGAGTCCGCTTCATCGCAGTTAACAACAACGTGGACAGTCTCTACGGCGATAACGATTTTACCCCGTTCGTGAATCTGTTCAACGATTTCTACGCCAAGGACACCAGCCGAAAAATCCGTGCGGTCGTTAAATCAAAAGCTGAACGGGGCGAACGTGTGGCGACCAGAGCACCCTATGGTTACAAAAAGGATGAGAACAATCCCAAAAGCAAGATTGTTCCTGACGAGGATGCCGCACCGATAGTGCAGAGAATTTTCAGCCTTTGCGTTGGCGGGAAAGGCCCTACTCAGATTGCCAAGCAGCTGAAAAGTGAGCAGGTTTTCACACCCGGATATTATTATTACAGTAAGACCGGCGTCCTTTTGACAAACGTTGATGTAACCAGACCTTATGATTGGAACAGCAGATCTGTTGCCGACATTTTAGAGGATGAAGTTTACTTAGGACATACTATCAGCCTGAAGTACACCACGGTATCCTATAAGAATAAGAAACGGATCAAGCGTCCCGAATCCGACCAGCTTCGGTTTGAGAATACGCATGAGCCGCTGGTTACGAAAGAAACGTGGGATATCGTTCAGGACATCCGCAAGCGCAAAAGGCGCAGAGCAAACATGGCCGAGCAGGATATGTTCTCAGGATTGGTTCGGTGCATCGATTGCGGAGAAAAGATGGTTCTCCATCGGGCGCACACCATGGCCGCCGTAAAAAACAACTTTATGTGCTCTACCTACCGCAAACGCGGTAAGGAAAAGTGCAGCGCACACTACCTTCGGGAAGTCCATCTGGCGGCAATCGTTCTGGACGATTTACTGAGAGTAACCCACTTCGCACGTCAGCAGGAGGCGTTATTTATCCAGTACATAAACCGGAAAAACAACGCCGAAACCCGGCGTGAGATTGAACGGCTCCAAAGAGAGCTGGAATTGATGCGCCGGAGGGATACTGAGCTCAGCACCCTGTTCAAACGGTTATATGAGGACAATGTGCTCGGCAAAGTAACCAACGAGCAATTCAGGATGCTATCCGGCGACTATAACGCAGAACAAAAAAGCCTGAAGGAGCGAATCCCTAAGGCTGCGGAGCGGATCAAAGAACTGCAGGACTCCATTTCCAATGTTACCCGGTTCATCGATAAAGCGAAAAGATACACCGAAATAACCGAGCTAAGCGGTGAACTGCTGAACGTTTTTATCGAGAAGATCGAGATTGGTGAGCGGGCAGAGCGGTACTCCAGAACAGCGGAGCAGGAAATCGTTATTCACTACCGTGACATCGGTGTCGTCGGTGCTTTCGCAGAAGAAGCCGAGAAAATAGCCGAACAACGGCAAAGGCAGACAGCTTGATCTGCTGTCTGCCTCACCTAAACCCACGGTTCATAAAATGTCCCTATGGGAATGCGCCTAAATTGGGATTCCTTTTTTGTGTGGATTAAGCATGGCTATCTTGTGTCATGAATTTGGGTAAAGATCCTTCGCTTTGCTCAGGATGACATACCCTAAAGCGCAAGAAGTTCATCAATAAGCTGATCATCGATTTTAAGAATGTGCTTAGTTAAATCAGCCATAGGCGGGTAGAAATAATGGGTTTTGCTATTCTGAATATCACTGGCAAAGTCGTCTATCCAAAGAAGCAGATGCTCCTGTAAAAAATCCTTCTGATCCCCGAGGACTCTTTTTAAGTCTTCCATATTGTCATTCTCGAAGTGTTCTTGAGCCAGCTTTGATAAATGAGCCATAAAGTCTAGCTCTAAGGCGATATGGTCGTCTGCTTCGTGGGGATAATTAGCGGGCAAAAAGTTATATTTTAGATAAGCACGGCGCACATTTAAGGTACTTTCTTGGAAAAGCACCCGTTCCTTGGTGAGATAAACTGATTCCCATGGGGGTGCAGGTAAATTATTGGGACCAATGAACAAATAGGTATATTCCCCTTTTAACTTTTCTAAGGTTTGTTCAGGGTCAGCGGACAACTCCTGTCCTAACTGGTTTAGAACCTCAAAGTGCTTAGCAAATAAGTTCTCGTCATCTTCAAGCAAGAGTTGTAGTGCTTCTTGGGTGTGGGAAGCTGTCGCAACTTTTAGCACATCTGCTTGGGGCTCATTCCCGAAAGTCCGCTGCAATAACGTATACAAATAACTCCGGTCAGCCAGCAAAATGGCAATAGCATCCTTTTGTTCACTCATCTTATAACCACCTTATCTTTATTTCTATTAAAAAAGGCTTTATTAATCAGGATACTTCACTAATCACGCACTATGACAGGGACCAAAAATTTTTCATCTGAGCATGTGCGAAGGATTTACTTCTCACCTATCTTATACCCTATCCCCCATACTGTCTGCAAGTATTTGGGCTTGGAGGGCTCATCTTCAATCTTTTCCCGGATCTTGCGAATAAATACAGCGATACCGGTTAATTCGCCAACGTAATCTTCCCCCCAAACATAGGTTAGAAGTTGCTCTCTGCTAAAGACCTCTCCTGGGTGACTAGCCATATAAGCTAGAATCTTAAACTCCTTGGGGGTAAGATCCACCCGTTTCCCCCGCAACCTGGCTTCGTAACGATTGAAAAAAATCTCTAAATCCCCTAGTTTAATGCTGTCCTTATTCTCAACCTCATTCCCTGTTCCAAATTGTAGACCTCGGCGTCGCAAAAGCGCCTCGATACGTAAGGATAACTCCTGAGAGCTAAAGGGTTTGACTAGATAATCATCAGCCCCTGCCTTAAACCCGACACTTTTATCTACAATATCACCTTTGGCAGATAAAATGATAATGGGAACATTGCTTCCGTCCTTACGTAACTGCGTACAGACATCAAAGCCATTCATTTTTGGCATCATCACATCTAAAATCACCAAATCCGGCTGTTCCGCTTCAAAAACCGTTAAGGCCTCGGCCCCATCAAAGGCGTAGCAAAAGTCATAACCATCCTCTGTAACAATGTGTTCGACCACAATGCGAATGCTCTCTTCATCATCGGCTAACATAATCTTCATTTCATATCCCCCCCTTTAAAACTCCATCTGAAGCAAGTTCCCTTGATTCTCTCCTGCAGGAATTCCTACGGTAAACAAACTTCCTTGTCCACATTCACTCTCTACCTTAATCCAGCCTCCGTGAAGTTCTGTTAACTCCTTAGCCAAAGCCAACCCTAGGCCGCTGCCGTTATACTGTCGATGAATGGAAGAGTCGCTTTGAACAAACTTGTCAAAAATATATGGTTGATCTTCCTTGCGGATCCCGATTCCATTATCCTGGACATTGATGAGAACTTCATTTTGTCCCTGGTCATAAGCTACCCAGACCTTGATTTCTCCGTCCTTAGGAGTGAACTTTAGGGCATTGCTAAGCAAATTCTCGACAATGCGTCTTAATCCTTCCCGATCTCCCTCAATCAAAGGAACATCATGGTGAACGATGCTGGTGTAATTGATACCCTTTTTATCAATCAAGGGCTCAATGACGTTCTCCACGGCGTTGATTACATCTACTAAGTCAATAGGCTCAATCGTTAATTCTTTTCGTCCGGCTTCAATGCGAGCCATTTCTAAAATGTTATTAATCATGCTTAAGAGTACTTGACTGTTTGATTTAATCTCATGAATCATCTGTTGTTCTTTATCGGTCTTGGAATTTTTGCCACGCTCCAGAACCTCGGCAAAGGCAATGATCGAGGTCAGAGGTGTCCGCAATTCGTGACTCACAATAGCCAAAAAGTCTGCTTTATACTGATTATCTTCACGCAGTCGACGATTGGCATCTTCAAGTTCCAGCCGCTGGGATTCCAGGATATCCTTGGCCCGCGCCAAATCCTGTGTCCTTAGCTCAACCTTTTCTTCCAGATCATTGTAGAGATTCTGCAACTCTTCCGTCATCATCTCAAAGTGTTCGGAGAGATCAAGTATTTCCCCTTGAGCATCGATATCCTTTAGATTTACTTGCAAATCCCCTGTTTTGACGTGCCCCATAGCCTCTTTTAATTGACCAAGAGGTTTTGTAACCAGTTTGGACATAGCAAAATATATTAACAGCATTAAAAGCAAGGTGAGCAGAAAAATATAAGCCACTTGCTTGATGATATTAGATTCGATATTTGACCTATACATATCAATAGGCATTACAATGCTGACAATGCCTGCCAGATCTCCGGTTTTCCAGCCTTCCTTAGGATAACCTAAGATATCAAGTTCTCCTTTGGGATCACCATGGCATTCTAAACAATTTTCCTCAATCCGCATGGGGGCAGTATAACGGAAAACATCTTTACCTCCATATCCGTTGACCTTATAGAATTCCTTAACATTTTCATCCTCCGAAAATTGGGTTAAGGCCTCTAGTTCAAATTCATCAGGAGTATCAGCCTTGTTCCGGGGGTCAAAGTTAGTATAACGAATTATATAGCCTGTTTTCTTGCCAAATAATTTCCCAATGCTCTTACCTACCAGAGAACAATGCAAGCGTTTGAAATTATATTCACCATTAGCATCATAGTTAATTAAGTCTTGATTTATAACCATAAACTCCCAGACTGCATCCATCTGCTGAGAGAGAACATAGGCCTTTTCATGCATCTCTCGTTCCGCCTGCTTATTTTGGGTGATGGCAGTCCAGGCTACATTCATAAGTAGGGAAACAACCAAAATCCCCACAAACAATATGATAAATCGGGTTCTAATGGCAATAGTCTTTAGCTTCAACCACTTCATCCCCCAACATTTCGACAGATACTATTATTATAACAGCTATTTCGCATTCTTTGGTATGGGCTTTTCTTCCTTCTGTGCTGACTGGGTTCTTTTTCAGAATAGAATAAGACCCCATGCCGCTACATAGCACCGCAGATGACGAAAACGGCACTATTGGGTCAAGCTACTTCACTGCGTTCTGTATGACATCGTGCAGTGTTATTCTGAACATTCACTGCGTTCATAGTGCGTTGTCATCCTGAGCATAAGCGAAGGATCTTTTTCAGTGTAACTAATGTAAAAAGGGAGTACCGAGTGATACTCCCTTTTCATAGAGGTAAGAGGAAAGTTAAAGGATAGGATAGGGTAGGAATAGGGTAAGTTTAGGTCAAACCAACTCCGGAGACAACCATGGCTGCATAGAAGACATATCTTCCAACTACTTGACCCACAAGGATCAGGGCAGCGCCACCAACAACGGCGCCGGATACAGATTTGGATAACTCGTCTTTGGCCATCCAAAGCACTAACCCGGCACCGGCCAAAATTAATAACCATTTAAGAGCGGTTGCAGTCTTCAAACTGCCGAGAATAGCCAGGCTAGCTTGTAGGGCTGTGCTGGAGCTGGCAGCCATACCGATAAAGTAAGGCACTACAGCTGCCACTTGTATAGCGATCACTGCTGCTACAGTTAAAGCCACAATTTTCTTCATGTTTCCGGCCTCTTTCATGCTGAGAGCCAGGAAAAGCATGGCACCCATGGATATGGCGGCTGCATAGAATTCTACATAAGTGGCTGCACTTTCCCAAACAGGAACACTTGCAGAACTGTAGATGCTTGCCATGAAGAAGACATCGACCAAACCTACTAAGGCAGCAGCTACGGACAATCCGGTTATGGCACCTGCGGCTTGCGGTTTAGTATAGAGAATTACTGCAGCCACCACGGTCAAGCCAAGGAAGATGGCGGTAAACCAAATTTCACGGCTCAGCCAAGAGGTGCTGAATTGATATAGAGCATTGATAGCGTGTAAGGGACGGCCTAAGTGCATAAGAGAAGCGAGCATGCCGATGATTCCGAGACCTGCAGCTGTAGTAACTGCATTTTTAAACACACCGTCTTTAGTTAATAAGCGACCGATTGCCACAAAAAGCATAATCCCTACTGCAGCTTGAATGCAGATTGAAAATGTTGTCAGGGCAAAATGTTCTCCCATGGATTACACCTCCCTCTTCTTATTGTTTGGATCTAAAGCTTCGCTCTTTGGCTTGATAAGAATCGAGGGTTTGGTCTTGGAGGCAGGCGGAAGTACGGGGAGCTCATTAACTAAACCTTCACCATACTCTGCAGCTAGCTCTTCTAAATCACCAAACTTTAGACAACGCATAGGACAGGCATCCACGCAAGCAGGGTTTTGCCCTGCATCACGTAGTTCTTTACAAGAATCACATTTTCCTACGACATTTTTTTCCTCAAAGTAGTGGGGCACACCGTACGGGCAATTCCAGATGCAATACTTACAGCCGATACAAATCTCTTTATCATGTTGAACGGTTCCATCTTCAGCAAAATGCATCGCTCCCGTAGGGCATCCTTTAACGCATTTAGCTTCAGCGCAATGATTACAACCTAAGGAAAGAGAGTAACCCCATACATTGGGATGGATTCCGCCTTCAAAATCGTAGACTTTGCGAAACAGTTCTCCCACTTTTAAATTATTTTTATCTTTACAGGCAATTTGACACGCTTTACATCCCGTGCATACCACGGAATCATGATAGAAACCTATTTGTCCCATTAGGATTTACCTCCTAAAATAAGATTCTTTGTTCCCACTCAGTATCCGGTTTCAATGGTTCACCACTATATTTCTCAACACGGACAATCGTTGTATTCCACGGTTCTTCCCCTTGTCCGCTTAAACGGGCTCCACATAGAACATTTGTGGCACCGGCTTTATCAATACCAGTCTTTTCATCGAACTCTACCCAGGCACCTTCGCCAAGAGTTACTACACCCGGCATCAATGCCTCGGAAAGGGTAAGGGGCCGGATACATTTACCATAGGCACTCTCAATTAACACTGTATCTCCGTCTTTGAGGCCAAGGGCTTTCCCGTCCCTTGTATACATCATAAACTCTTCAGGGAAGGCTTCTCTAAGCAGGGGAATATTA
>NZ_CEVWNY010000003.1:0-77293 GCF_982384815.1 Desulfitobacterium sp.
ATAATGGCTGCTAATTGACACCATTGGTTTTTCGGATTGAGTTCACCGCCAAATGGCATAACAAATTCATATGGAAATGTTATCTGTTGTTCGGTACTTTTGTACATGAAAACACGCTCCAAGTGCAAGTTTTTTGAAGGGAAAACTCCTATTTCCATGTACTATTATACCGAAAGAGTGGTCTTAAACCCAGTATTTATGCAAGGTTTGCTATTATTCAGCAACCCCTAAATAAAAGGAAGTATGCTTAATGTTAAAAAAAGCAAAGGACATTTAAAACTTTTCTTATCAAAAAAGATCTCTTAAAATCAATTTAAAGTTTTCTTTCACTTCTAAAAGCTTCTTTTTTTCTAAGCTTTCTTCCTTTTTTGCTATTAACTTTTTGTATTCCTCTGTATTTGACCCTTCTTCGATCTCTTTAAGATCCCCTTCTATTTTTTCAAGCTTATCTACGATTTCTTTCGGCGTTTCTTCCCCCAGAATTGCCAACAATTCTTCTGTATCACGAAACCGGCTTATACCTTTATTCTCTAGAAAATTACTTTTATCAATTGCTATAGCTCTTTCAAAGCACTTTCGAGCATTTTCTTTATTCCCATCATATATGTGCGAAAGAGCCATATTGGTATATGCATCAATATTATTACCATTGCATTCAATTGATTTCAGGAAATAATCAATTGATGATTTTAAATCAGATTTATTTTTGTCCCTTTTACCTCTTTGGCCATATAATGCACCTATAGTCATATAAGAATCAGATATTAATTCATGGTCACTTTTTCGAGATAACACGGCGTTAAATAAATAATCGCATGCAGTTGCGAAGATTAAATCCGATGGATTTGTTGTATACTCATCAGCATATAATACGCCTAATTCATATAGAATTAGATGGTCATACTCGTCAATCTTCAAAGCTTTCACGTATTCTTTTATCGCATAATTGAGTTTCTTAGAGTTTCTATGTTTATCAGCATATAAAATATGCTGGATAATATTAATTTGATTTATTTGAGATTCATGGTTGTCAATCTTTTTATTAGCTTCGTTAACGCTCTGCTTAACTCTCTCTTCTACTTCTTTAATAAATCCTGTACTTTTCTCCTCCATTTGATTTATTTTTTCATGAACTTTATCCTCCATTTCTTTATTTTTTAAACCTGTAATTACTGTAAATACTATTCCTAAAAGTCCAAAAATCGTAGCTATTACACCTAATATAGTAACTGCCGAATTTATTCTACTAATCGCACTATCTGTAATGTTACTGTAAAATTCGATTTCATTGGGCATTTGTATAACTCTATTTCCTATACGCGACTTCAAATGTTCAACCTCTATCGCCAAATAATGGTATTCGCTACATAAATAAGCTATAGCGGAAACTAGAGCTAAGCCAAAACCTATTACTAGTATCCAAATAAATACCGTCATATAATTGCATTTTTTCTCCACTTACTTCTCCCCTTCTAATTTCTATCTTTTCCAGTCTATTTTTGGTCACGCTAAAATTCTTATTACCCCGATCAATCCATTCCTCTCATTTCCTATTCCATTAGAAGCCTTTTTAGCTCTTCAATGGATAGTTTAGTTGACTTATCAGTATCAACCAGCAGATTATCCGCAACCTCCTTTTTCCTACTTTTCAGTTCTTCAATTTTCTCTTCAATAGAGTCAGCAGTAATTAAATGGTAGATAAAGACGTTTTTCGTTTGACCAATTCGGTAAATTCGATCTGCCGCTTGATTTTCCACTGCCGGGTTCCACCATGGATCATAAATAATGGCGTACTGACACGACACTATATTTAGTCCTACACCACCTGCTTTAAGACTTATAAAAAAAATCCCCTCATCAGATTGTTCAAAGCTATTCACTAGTTCTTGCCGGTTGCTGCTTGTCCCATCTAAATAAAAAGTTTTATACCCACATCGATCTGCCCACCTTTTCATAAGATTAAGCATCGAAGTAAATTGACTAAACACCACAACCTTTTCCCGATTAGCTTGTAATTCTTTTATCTTCATTTTAAACAATTCGAATTTCCCCGACGTATTACATTTATTCCAATTAAGGGAACTCTTAAGAAGTGCCGGATGACAACAAATCTGTCTGAGATACAACAATCCTTCTAAAATAACTGAAGCATCTTTAATCTCAAAACGAGAAGGCATGCGCACAAGCTCATTTCTTATCGATTTAATAATACTCTCATATAATTCGCGTTGTCCCTCATCCATTTCACAAATAATCTTTTGCTCTGTCTTTTCCGGTAAATCCTTAAGCACATCTTTTTTGAGGCGACGCAAAACGAACGGCTTGATTCTAGCATTTAATTTTTTAATAGCTTTTTCGTCCTCAAGAGTTCCATATTTCTTAATAAATGTTAACCGTCTCCCTAAATAACCCGGGTTTATTAAATCCATTAATGCCCATAACTCACTAAAGTTGTTTTCAAAAGGAGTCCCTGATAGTAGAAACTTAGAGCGTACCTTTATTCTTTGAGCGGCTTTGTATGTTTTCGCTTTGTAATTCTTTATATACTGAGCCTCATCGATAAACATGCAATCAAAGTGTATTTTGGATAGAATCTCCAGGTCAATTAACAATGTGTTATAGGTAGTAAGTAAAACCCCATTGTTTTTATCAAAATCACTTATGGCTTCTTCTCTATTAACTCCATGATAAATGCTAACATTAAGGCCCTCCCCATACCTTTCCAATTCGTTTCGCCAGTTTTCAAGCAAGGTCTTGGGAGCAACGATTAATGCACTCGTTGGTCCATTCTTTTTTAGATTATTTGAAACAATAAAGGATATAGCCTGAATAGTTTTTCCCAGCCCCATATCATCAGCTAGGCATCCACCAAGATTATTTTCAAATAAAAATTGAAGCCAGCAAACACCTTCTTTTTGATAAGGACGTAAAATATTATCTAATGTAATTGGCAATTTTAATTCGATATTTTCCAGAGCAATAATATCCTCGAAACTAAATTCAGAGGACATTTCAGTATCGGCTAAAATTTCAAGAATTTCACCAATTTGCTTTTTAGTAGCTTTTAATTTTTCCCCCTCTTGTTTAAAAGCCCTTAAATTTTCATAAAGGGTATTAGGCAAAAGAATTATTTCATTATCCAATTCAACATATCGTTTCCGAGATTTGACATCAATCAGATGGGTCAAATTAACCTTTCCATGTTTACTTTCATCAATTACTTTTAACTCAAACCAGTCCATTCCATATGAAATGTTAAAATTAGCTTTGCTAGAAGGATATATTCTTTTTTTCTCATTTGTTAATAATTCAAATTGCTTGTTTAATAAACAAGAAAGGCTCTCGGAAAACGAATTAAAATTATCATAAATAAAGTTATTAGCATTGCCTTGTTGCCAACCGGCAGATACCACTTCTGAAACAGCGCGTTTTTCATCAATTATGCTACGAAAATAATAGCATCCATTCTGTTCATCAGCGATTCTATCTCCCGGTGAATTATACGGAACCTCAAATCCATTATATGAAAATAGCAATTTACCGTTTATATAAGAGTCATTAATTTTCAAATATAAAATGGGAACGGGTTTTATGCAAATAAGATTGCTAGTGCTCTCAGCCTTCTCTTGTTGATTGAAAAAAAGCTCAGTATATTCTTCTTCAGATAATTTGCTATTATTCAATGCTACCTTTTTCAGTTTAGAAGGATTTACATCGTTCTTAAGAATATAAAGATTGTTGTGCAAAAAAACAAATGTTTTTCCGCAAATACTCTTGAAATAAGTATTCTTATCTAAAAAAGTCTTATCACGCTCTAATACTTCTAGGTAAAGTCTTCCTTGATTAAGTGATTTGCTATCACTTATTCTTAGCTCAGCCCTATACAGATTATCGAGTTCATATAATGCATTGTCATAAGATGTTGAATATACCCCTCTTACGCCACTTATAATCGAAAAAAAACCTAACAAAGGTACGTATTGCAACAAGTATTTATTTTTCTTAATTTGTCTCGCTTCATTTAATAAAAAGTCTTTTAATTGTTCAAGGAGATCATGAGAAATATTCTGAACTCGATCAAGTGTCAAAATATCTACCGGTTTTATAGGGCCAGAGTAGGTTCTTTTTTTTAGCTTTTTTAACGTACCAAGATATGTTTCGACTAGACAGTATTGTTGCGTAGATTCCTTAAGATTAATCTTAATAACTAAGTCATCCATCTTGATTTTCCCCTTTAAGGTTACCAATAAAACATCTTATTAGTAGCTATCATTTTCTTATAAAGGTTTATTCTATCTCCCTGAGGGCATTCCACTCTTTGAAATACCATTTTTGAATTAAGATCAGCTTGGACTAATTTGGGTGTATAGTCGATTCTGCAACCTCCTCCACAAATGTATCTCAAATCGCAATCTTTACAGGGTAATAAATTATCCACATCCGTTAACGCTTGAACTTTTTCCGCAAGCCGGACAATTTCTTCAAAAGACACGTCACGAATATTGCCGTAGCACTTCACTTCAGATACTCTATTACAAAAATAGACTCCGCCATCCGCAGTTATGGTTAATGCTCCATAGCCGCAGTTATAAAATAATGTATGGTTCTTATGATTTATTACGAATTTCTCCAGTTTATTACTCGGATAAATAGCTTCCACTATCTCCTCGATAGTCTTCTGATAAACCTCTTTATCAATATGCGTTGAAGCATAATCCCGGCCGCTGATTAACTCATAAGAAAATTTTAAATTAAAGTTATCATTTGGAAATCTCTTAAGTAACCACTTTCCGAATTTAATATACTCTTCCCTATTGATGGGCTGGAGAGGAGCAACTGCTACAGTAACCCTAACTCCATTATCATAAAAACGGTCTATTGTCGACATTGCACGTATAAAACAACCGCTACCTCTTATCTTGGAGTTGCTATCCTCATCATAGCCATCAATGCTTACCTGTACTTCAGCAACTTTCTCTGAGACGAAATCAATTAAACCATCAGTCCAATTGGTACCATTGGTTAGTAATGTAGTCGTAAGGTCTAGATTATTTGCTTCAGTAACAATTTTTCTCAAATCACTATGCTCAGTGATTTCTCCACCCGATAAGATAAGGTTACTTCCTCCATTTTGCCGGAAAACCCTTAAGAGATCAGTTATCTCTATTGCACTTAGTTCGCTTTCTAAAGGGTCCCCAGCAAACATATAACAATGCTTACAGCGCAGGTTACATTTATTTGTAAGATAAAGATTCAGACTTTTTAAGCCCTGCTCCTTCTGCTTATGATCTTCAAACCTCTTTGCTTCCAATTCAGTAAGAACGCTAATAAGATCATCCATACTTAAATTACGTTTTTCTAAGCTAGTTACTACTTCTTCAATGGAATGACTAAGTAACAAGTTGAAAATTTCCTCTTGATCTTTGTTTTCTAGTAATACCCAATTTGCACGATCCACTGCGATAATTAGAATCCCCTCTGGTAAGTAAACACGGGATAAATTCTGCGAAATATTATATCTCTTTGTTACATCTACTTGTGCTTCGTGTTTCATTATTTATTTCTCCTTAACTTAGATACGTTCAAAAAAATACGATTTATTCATCCCTAAATTTGCGACAAATAAATCGTATCTCTCAAAACTTTATTTAGCTATTAAAAAACCTAGTTTTGGTTTTTCTCGCAATTCTTAAAACAGTACATTGCACTTGCCCTTGCGCTATCTTTAATCTTTACTACTTGCCACTTTAAGTTTATCGTTTTCATCCTATCCCCTCCGTATCTAAGCCAATAATGATGATGCCATTTTACACTACCGTTTAGTGTATGTCAATATAAAGCAGATGTTTTCATCTAGATTTTATATTTATTAATAAAATCAACATTTTTAGCTATTATTCCATGTTTCGACATTATACTCTGACAAAATGTCTTATACTTTTGTCATATACTTTAAGGGGGAAAGCATATGGAAACCAAGTCCGATCGAAAAAAGATGCTAATATTATTCGAAAAATATTTTAAGGAGAGGGCAAATATTTCAGTTGAAAATAATTATGATTTTAGCAGTAAGCTTTTGGATGCAGTTGCCCAGGTATATAAAGAGAAAATTAATACCCAGAATAATTTTTTAGAAAAGGAAGAATTATTGATTAAAAATAAACTAAAGTTATTAACAAATACTAAAGAAGATCCCGGGTACCTGCTAGTCTATGTAACTACCTTATTAAATTGTTTGATTTTTGCATTCGGATTAATGCTAAATGCATCCAATTTTTATTTAGGAAAGGCTATTGATAGCAAATTGGAGACCGCGAGTACCGATGCATTATCTAGTATTTTATCTAGTATTTCATCGGGTTTCTATTCAATTACAGGAAAAGCAGTTTTAATGCTTATAACTTTAACAGCTATATTTTTTACTATCTATGCAATATGGCAAAGAAGGTTGAATAAAAAGTACTCTTTAGAATACTCATTCTATTACTTATGCTATAAGACCCTATTGTTGATAAGCAATAAGCAAAAATAAAATCCTCATGCTTACTGAATCACAACTCACAACCCGCTATTCAATGTTGCCAAGCCTCTAAATAAGCCTTTTGCTCCTCAGATAATTGATCGATCTTCAGCCCAAGTGACTGCAACCTTAGCTCTGCTACCCTCTGGTCAATTTCCTCTGGCACTGGATAGACACCAGGCTTTAGGTTTTCCGAGTTCTGAGCCACATACTTAAGTGAAAGGGCCTGTAGGGCAAATGTCATATCCATTACCTCTGCTGGATGACCATCACCTGCCGCAAGGTTAACCAGTCTTCCTTCGGCAAGTAAATATAAGCGTTTCCCATCCTGCAAAGTAAATTCTTCAATATTAGGTCTAACTGCCTGAACAGATTTCGACATACTGCTTAACTGCACTTTATTAATTTCGACATCAAAATGCCCGGCATTACACATAATCGCCCCAGGCCTCATCATTTGGAAGTGTTCCTCGGTGATCACATTTTTATTACCAGTCACCGTGATAAAGACATCTCCATGAGGAGCAGCCTCAACCATCGGCATAACCTCGAAACCATCCATCCATGCTTCATTGTGGAATTGTCAAATTTGGTTGAGTCCTGAAACTCGTATTTTTGGTTATAATATAACTGGCTCTTTTCTATCGGCGGGATAGGGCAATGCTGGAGAGCAACCCGAGCGGCCGGTAGAGTTCTGCTAAGGATAGCCAGCGGATATTTTAATTCCCTTGGCTATTTTTATTTTTATCCTTAGGAGAATAAAGCGATAAACTCCGGGGCAATGCCCCGCCTTTTACACAGCTTGCTTTAAGTTTACTTGCTGATACAGTGAACGCTTCATCAAAGGCGGATAACCCCCATTGGTTGTGTAGATTCGTTTTCGATTATAATAAGCTTCTATGTAGCGAAAAACCATGCTTTTTACCGTTTCCATTTTTAAACTCTCTGTTTTGACCTTATAAATTAGTTCCTTCTTAAGTGTGGCGAAAAAGGACTCCATCCGGGCATTATCATAGCACTTTCCGGTATTCGACATACTCTGCGTTGCTCCATAGCTTGATAATATTTCTCGGTATGCCTTGCTTGTATATTGGCTGCCTCTATCACTGTGAAAGAGCATTCCATAAGCATAATACTTATTGGCTGCTGCGGTAAAAGCTTCTACGCATAGTTCTGCTCTCATGTGGTCAGCCATTTGAAAACCGACTATGGCTCCATCAAAGCAATCCAGCACAGCGGCTACATAAAGTTTACCATTAGCTGTTGGGATCTCTGTTATGTCACCCAGCCACTTCTGATTGGGTGCTGGGGCACTGAAATTCTGTTGGATAAGGTTTTCACTGGCTTGTGCTGCCAGATCCGCTTTCGTAAGTCCTTTGGGATGGTGCCTTTTCTTAAGCATGAGATGATGCTTTTTGCAAAGATTAAGGATCACATAGTAGCTTCCGGTATAATCATGAAAAAGCTTTAATTCCAAGTAAATCCTATGGGCTCCATAATCACTGTTATTTGCACGAATCTGACGGATCTTAGCCAAAAGCTCATCATATTTATAGGGTCTATCTCGGAGTCTTAGCCACTTGTAATAGCCGGCTTCGCTAACCTTAAATACCTTACACATTTTTTTAATGCTATGCTTGGTTGGTTCTTTTACCTTCTGGTCCCTAATAAATTTGAATAATTCTCGTGCGGCTACCTCTTTTGGCTCTCTGCGAAAAAAGCTAAAGCTTTCTTGAGAATATCATTGGCGGATTCAAGTTCCCTAATCTTCTTTTCTAACGCCTTAACTTCTGCCATCTTGGGGTCTATGCGCTGGTGGCCGCTACCTACAAACGCTATGTCGCCATGTTTCTTGAAGCTGGCCCGCCAAGAGGATAATGTGGTCGTTGGTATTCCCAACTGCTCAGAAGCACTCTTTAATCCTATTTCATTGGACAGTTTGAGGGCCTCTTCTTTGAATTGTTTGTCATAAACTCGCATTCTGGATCCCTTCCTTTATGGTTATTCTTACCATAATTACGAGTTTTCTGACTCAACTAAAATGATACTACTCCATAGAAGTAGTCAAGGTCAGGCAGAAATTTTGAATCTTTACGATGATTTATTGGCGCAACTTAATATCGTAATTGAAGAGAAAATAATCGAAACGCGTTTTGGATTAACAAATATTCTAATTTCGGGACCGAAGGATGCGCCTCCGCTTATCATCTTCCAGGGTGGGAACACTCTTAACCCTATAACTTTGTCATGGTTTTTGCCATTAATACAACATTACAGGGTATTTGCCCCCGACACTATAGGTCATCCCGGTAAGAGTTCAGAGAACCGCATTTCGCCCAAGGATGATAGTTTTGGAAAATGGGTTGTAGATATTCTGGATTACTTAAAAATCCAAAAGGTCCCAATGATTGGGCCATCATATGGTGCTGGCATAATCCTTCGAACTGCAGCATTTGCCCCTGAGCGAATCTCTAAAGCGGTTTTAATCGTACCCTCGGGTATTGCGACCGGGTCATTAAAAAGGATGGTCTTTGAAATATTAATACCTATGTTAGCGTATCGTTGGTTACCAAGTCATGAGCGCTTATTACGAGCGGTTCGTCCTATGTTTATCGATGAAATAGACGAAAAGTCCCTTCAAGTAATTGGGGCGGTTTTTCGTAATGTTAAACTGGAAACACATATGCCGCAGTTAGCTACGGCAGGAGAATTAAAAGATTTTCAGGCTCCAACATTCGTATTGGCAGGATAAAACGACATTTTCTTTCCGGCAAATATTATCCTTCCTCAGGCGAAAACAATTATTCCAAACTTAACTGCATCCGAATGTTTGCAAGGAAGTGGCCATTTGCTAAATGCCAAAACTCTTATCTATGCCAACCAAAGGATTATTAGTTTCCTAAAAGAATCTAAGTAGTCTTTTGGGATGGCGCTACATAAGATGAGTATCAAGCAAGAGGAGGAAGTATTCGGCAAAGGGAACATATTTAATTTGGATTCGACCTTTTCAATTCAGCTAATGGAATATACGCATGGGATTTCAAAGGCGGACATAATACTCATTTCCGAAAAGGAATCTTTATGTTACCGAAACAGAGAAGAAATAAATAATTTGTTTAAGTATCAGAAAGAAGAAAAGGTTATTGGCTGTTGACCAATAACCTTTTTTACGATAATTTCCTTTAACACCTTTAAACATTATCACCACACATGAACTTTAGTACTTTTTAGATTTACAACACTACTATATCTTTCGATGATATTTTCAAGTCCATTATTGTTTTGGAAACCGCAGCCACGACAATTAAAACATTGACTATACGAATCATCTGTGCATACACCGGGGATTGGCTCACAGGGATTAAAATTATTATTGTCCAGTAATTCATAGGGACGCATCATATCGTGATCCTCATGCTCAAGAATATGACAGTGCCAAGGATATACGCCGGTAAATGGTCCAAAGCGGGCAATAAT
Organism: Desulfitobacterium sp.; assembly: GCF_982384815.1. Classification (NCBI taxonomy): domain Bacteria; kingdom Bacillati; phylum Bacillota; class Clostridia; order Eubacteriales; family Desulfitobacteriaceae; genus Desulfitobacterium; species Desulfitobacterium sp. The sequence continues at coordinate 9,998 of NZ_CEVWNY010000003.1, forward strand.
TCGTGTGACCTCACCGGGATTTGCTCTAACTGTGTCCTTCCAGCCTCTCTCATTTGGATCAGGTGGTTGGGCCGGGCCAATGATTACATCGGGGCTATTCGGGTCACCGGTGAAGGGTGCGCGGTCCAAAATTTGGAATTGAACTAGGTGTAAGTGAATGGGATGGGTGTCCGGTGTTGTATTAAATAATTCCCAAATCTCAATAGTTCCATTATAGGGTGTCTCGGTAATAGGCAAATCATCCCACTTAAGGTTGTTTAGCAATAAAAGTAAACGACCGAACTCATCGGTGCTTTCGACAAGGGTATTTCTGCGGATGGTGACAGCCTGGGCGGGATCGAGTCTTTCCAAACAGCCCAGGACCGGAGGAATAGTACTTGTGTCGGGAAAGAAAATCCGTGCCTTCACTCTAAACTCCATAACCTGCATCAAATCGGGAGTGAGCGGTACACCACCATCTGGGAAAGGAGTAGGAGCGTCATTTGTTAAAATGATTTTTTGGTTGCGGTGACCAGAGAAGTCAATAATTATATCGGCCCGTTCGGCTGGGGCAAGAAGGATACTTGAAACGGTAACAGGATTTTCTAATAATCCACCGTCAGTACCAATTTGTACAAAAGTCTGCCCCGAATCTAAGGCAAGGCGGTAAAAACGGGAATTGGAACCATTAAGCATGCGGAAACGGTATTTGCGTGGTTCAACTTCCAGATAAGGCCACACCTTACCGTTGACTAAATTTGTATCCCCGAAAAACTCCGGAACAATAGATGGATTGGGCAAATTAGGATCAGTAGGTGGTGGCGGCTGTTGAGATGGAGGTGGTTCATGACTAGGTTGCATGGGATAGAATAATTCCCCATCGGGATAGAAAGTACGATCCTGAATCACCAAGGGAATTTCGAATTTTCCTTTTGGCAGGTTCAGCTTCTTTTCTTTATTATCTCTGATCAGATAAAAGCCGGCCAAACCGGAGTAAACGTTTAAACGAGTAATTCCTAGGGCATGGTCGTGATACCAGAGGGTTGTCGGACGCTGACAGTTGGGGTAATAGTATATTTCGTGTGCAAATTCTGATCCAACATTTTCGAAATCACGGGTAAACCATGCTTCTGGAAAGCCATCGTTTTCCGGCCGGACACGGCCGCCGTGTAAATGAACAACGGTTCGGACTGAGGGCTCATTAGGTTGTGCACCATGAACAGTGCGATCTACAGGTAACAAATGTTCAAAGGGCAAACGGTTGATCCACTTGACAAAGATCGGGTTATCCCTGCTCACATCAAAAGTAGGGCCAGGATACATTCCGTTATAACCCCAAACTGTAGTTGGAGGTAAATCCCTATGAAGTTTTTGTTTTACTTCTTGCATAGTTACTTCATAATAGGGTGTAGAACGAATACGACCTACGGGTCTGATCACGGAAGGTATTGGCAGTTGGTCAACGAACTTTTCTAGGAACATGAAAGTTTCTCCTCCCCGAGTTTTAAATTGCCCCATATTAAGATATGTTCTTCTTAAAATAGGTGTTAAGTTTTTGTGACACTAGAGAATATGTTCTTAAGAAGGAGATAAATTAATTGGTAAAGAATAATTAACACAACACCGTTGTAAAACACCATGGAAATATATCCGGTCCAGAGATCTTTGCCGGAGCGACTGTTAAGATATGGATTATTTGTTGAAAGGATTGTCCTATGTTAGTTAAAAGAAAAGGGTTTATTTACTTCGCTTTGGTAATAATCGTTATGCTGCTAGGCCTTAGCTCCAGGCATTTTTCAACGTACTTACCTAATTGGATTAATCTGTTTTTGGGTGATGCCTTATGGGCACTGATGGTCTACTTCCTTTTCGGCCTAGTTTTTCGCGCCAGAGAAATTAAATGGATTGTCGTACTGGCTTTATTGTTCTCTTTCGGTATAGAGATAAGCCAGTTGTATCATTCGCAGTGGATTGATACGTTAAGACAGACGAGATTAGGCGGATTAGTTTTGGGTTATGGCTTTTTGTGGAGCGATTTGGCTGCATATAGTATTGGGATCAGTGTAGGAGCCCTCTTAGAAAGATTCGTTATTCTTACCCCAAAACGGTGGAAATAGTGGCATGGTCTGTAAATGGCAATGATATGTTGTTGTAGGAAGTTCTGGGTGTCCATAGGAAAAATATTACAGTCGGAGGAAACAAAATGAAAATAAATATCGTAAAGCAAAACGATACAGTGATAGCACATATAGTCAGCGAACAAATACTAATAGAAGATGTTCAATCAGCCTTGGATATAATGGCTACCGTACAATATGAAACCGGCAGCAGCAATATCGTAATAAATAAAGGAGCAATCTGCGAAGAGTTTTTTGATTTAAAGACGAAATTAGCCGGAGAGATATTGCAGAAATTTGTTAACTACCGGGTAAGGATTGCAATCGTTGGGGATTTTTCTGCCTATACGAGCAAGAGCTTGAAGGATTTTATTTACGAATGCAATAAGGGAAATAGTGTCTTTTTCGTGGAAAACGAAAGTATAGCCATAGAAAAGCTTGCCAAATGTACTAATTTATAAACAGGATGGGGAGGATCTTATGAAGACAATTGGACTCATCGGCGGCATGAGCTGGGAATCATCCGTTTCGTATTATCGGATTATCAATGAAGAAGTAAAATTAAGGTTAGGTGGCCTGCATTCTGCCAAGTGCATATTATACAGCGTGGATTTTGAGGAAATCGAGTTATTGCAAAAGACTAATGATTGGAATCAAGCAGGGGTAATCTTAAGTGAGGCGGCCCAAAGCCTTGAAGCGGCTGGGGCAAGCTTTATTATTATCTGCACGAATACAATGCATAAGGTGGCTAACCAGATTCAAAGCAGTATTAGTATCCCCCTCCTTCATATTGCCGATCTCACCGCAGAAAAAGTTCTCGGTGAAGGGATAAGGACAATTGGTCTTTTGGGGACACGCTATACCATGGAGCAGGATTTTTATAAATCTCGCTTAGTGGACAAAGGTATCAAGGTACTGATTCCTGAAAAGGACGATAGAGAAATAGTCAATAAAGTCATCTATGAGGAATTATGTCTTGGTGAAATCAATGCGGATTCACGAGAAGAGTTTAAGAGGATTATCGAGGAATTAATCGAATATGGGGCAGAGGGAATTATTTTAGGATGTACCGAAATTGGTTTACTGGTAGGAAATGAGGATTCAACTGTTCCCCTTTTTGATACTACCGAAATCCACGCCAAAGGTGCAGTGGATTACGCACTTACGCCGGAGGGCTAATTGATGGAAGTCTTATTCAAGTTCTTAACGGTTATCGGTCTAGGCATTATCGAATTATGGATGGCAATTCCGGCAGGGATAGCTTTAAATCTTCACCCTCTCCTTAATGGGATTGCATCGGCATTTGGTGCCATTATTGGTGCAGCGGTAGTGATTTTCTTTGGTGATCGTTTACGGCAGTGGTTGTTAAAAAAGAGGAAAAAAGGTGGAGAAGGCAAGGGCCGGATTTATGCAATTTGGGAAAAATACGGGGTAATAGGTCTAGGGATGTTATCCCCGCTTATTACAGGTGCACCTCTAGGAGCTGCCATAGGAATTTCCTTGGGAGCGCCACCTAAACGACTAGTTATTTGGATGAGTATTGGGATTGTGGTTTGGACAATTATTCTTACAACCATCGCTTCTTTAGGATTTGCCGGATTCCTCCTGCTTAGAGGATAGCACCGGACTAACATTCAGTAGGAGTTGAATCTCCGTCTGAATGAAGTCTCGTTTAATAGTGTCTGGCTCCTTTGTAGGTTGTTATGCTAATATATAATCAAGGGATTGTGTTAGCATCAGAGGATATTTGCCCGATGACTACCAGCCGTAAGACTCCTATCTACTATAAGTGGAGATAACGGCTGCTACATCCCTGGACATAGGAAGCTAGCTTGCTTTGCAAGCTTTAGCTGACTCGTCCACTGAGTGGATAAGTTCTTCTAAGCTTCAGCTGGAGTAAGTATTCATCTTAGGCAAACGCCATCTGAAGCTAAGAATCACTTGATTAAGGAGAAATATAGGAAGTACTATGAAAAGAGTTTGTGAAGTTTTTAGTGACTGTGTAATAGAGGGTAATATCAACGCCGCAATGGTTGAAGAAGTGGTTTTAAGTAAAAGTACGAAAACCCTTGAAATAAAAATCCGTTCTGATCGCTATATCGAGACCAGGGAAATTGAGTTTCTTAGTCGGTTCGTAAGGGAAAGACTGGAATTAAATGAGTCGAAAATTACTGTTGAATATCCTGAGGGAACTCCTAGAAGGCCATTAGAGGAGGAACTTAAAAATATCTTATCCCTGCTGGCGAATAAATACCCCGTCTTAAGAGCTGCCCTAAAAAATTGTGAGTATGAGATAGCACAAAACAGTATCGATTTTAAGTTTAAATTAGCGGTATCTTTCCTGCTAAGCGGAAAAGGTTATGATAAAAAAATTCAAGAAGCGATTAAAAACCTCTACGGTGTGGCTTACCAAATTAACTTTATTGATGAAGTAAGCCCCGAAGAGATCATCAAGCACCAAGAGGCGACCCAGGAAAAAGAACTGCAGCTCATTCAAAGGGAAGTTATGGCTGTGCCGCCAACCCCAAACGTTTCTGACTTACCTAAGGAAGCTGCGGCAGCAAAATCAGCTCCAAAAGCAGAAATAGAAGGAAAGAAAGTCGATCCATCCTTGATCTTAGGACGGAACGCGAATATTAAAGATACTGTCATCAAAATTACGGATATTACACCGGATGAGGGCAAGATTGCTCTAGAAGGTGAAATATCCAATATTGAAGCCAAAGAATTAAAAAGCGGCAAAACACTTATATCCTTTGATTTATATGATGGTTCTAGTTCCATGACCTGTAAGGCATTTATTAAACCCGGTGAAGACAGTGAAGTTTTGCCCCGTTTGAATAAGGCAAAAGGGGTTAAGCTTGCGGGGAATGCGGGTTATAGCAAGTTTTCCGGGGAAGTGGAACTAATCGCCAATACCATCATTGAGACCGAGGGAATCAGAAAAGCTAAACGAGTGGATTTGGCCAAAGAAAAACGGGTCGAGCTACATATGCATACTCAAATGAGTCAAATGGATGCTATGTCCGGTGCCACGGATCTCATTAAAAGAGCCATGAACTGGGGCATGAAATCCATCGCTATTACAGATCACGGTGTAGTCCAGGCCTTTCCCGAGGCTCATAAGCTTATAGGCAGAGATAACCCGAATATGAAGGTTATCTACGGAGTGGAGGCCTATTTGGCACCGGATAAAAAGCCCTCCGTAACCAACCTGAAGGGACAGGCTATTGACACTACCTATTGTGTGCTGGACCTGGAAACCACCGGCTTCTCACCGGTAACCGAAAAAATTACGGAGATAGGGGTCATGAAACTAAAGGATGGCAAGGTTATTGGAGAATTCAGCTGCTTTGTCAATCCTGAAAAGCCAATCCCGGCAAGAGTGGTGGAGGTTACCAATATCACCGATGAGATGGTCAAAGACGCTGAAACTATCGAGCAGGTCTTTCCCAGGTTGCTGGAATTTATTGAGGGTAGTGTCTTAGTTGCCCATAATGCGGATTTTGATATTGGCTTCTTAAAACATAATGCCAAAGTCTTAGGCTATGATTTTAATTATACTTACGTTGATACCTTGGCCTTAGCTAAAGAGATCTTTCCAGATTATAAGACCTATAAGCTAGGGAGGATTGCCAAGAACCTTGGCATTAAGGTGGAGGTGGCCCATCGTGCTTTAGATGATGTGGATACGACCGTGAAGGTTTTCAATGTTATGCTGGAAAAGCTAAAACAAAAGGGTGCGGAAACCCTTGCCGATATCGATCAAATAGCTGCTGATGAAGAAGCAAAAAAGGACGAGTACAAGAAGCTTAAAACCTACCATGCCATAATCCTGGCCAAGGACTACACAGGGCTAAAGAATCTCTACAAACTGGTATCCTATTCCCATGTGGATTATTTTTACAAAAAACCAAGGATTTTGAAGAGCATGTACAAAAAGTACTCGGAGGGATTAATTCTTGGTAGTGCCTGTAGCGAAGGAGAGCTTTACCAGGCGATCTTATTAGGAAGATCTAATGAAGAAATCGAAGCCATCGCCGAGGAGTATGATTACTTAGAAATCCAGCCTCTGGCTAACAATGACTATCTGGTAAGAACCGAACAAGTGCCCAATAAAGAGTACTTACAAGAAATTAATCGTAAAATCGTAGCCTTAGGTGAAAAGTTAAATAAGCCGGTAGTTGCTACCGGTGATGTGCATTTTCTCGATCCGGAGGATGAGATCTATCGGCGGATTCTTGAAGCAGGCCAGGGTTTCAAGGATGCCGACAATCAAGCTCCTCTTTATCTAAAAACCACCGAAGAGATGCTTGAGGAATTTTCCTATTTGGGAGAGGATAAGGCATATGAGATTGTAGTGACCAATACCAATTTAATCTCTGATCTCTGTGAGCCAATCAGCCCAATTTCTCAGGAAAAAGCTACCCCCCATATCGAGGGCTGCGAAGAAATGATTAAAGATATCGCTTATGGAAAGGCCCATGAACTTTATGGGGACCCCTTGCCGGAAATTGTTCAACAGCGCCTCGATCGGGAACTGGATTCGATCATTAAAAACGGTTTCTCAGTTATGTATATCATCGCTCAAAAGCTGGTGTGGAAATCTAACGAAGACGGCTACTTGGTTGGATCCCGGGGTTCGGTGGGTTCCTCGGTGGTGGCCTATATGACCGGGATCACTGAGGTCAATGCTCTGCCCCCTCATTATCGGTGCCCTAGCTGTAAGTACTCGGATTTTGATGATCATGGCTTTAGGATCGGCTTTGACTTACCGGATAAGGAATGCCCCGTTTGCGGAGAGAAGTTGGAGAAGGATGGCATCGACATTCCCTTTGAAACCTTTTTGGGCTTCAATGGCGATAAGGAGCCGGATATTGACTTGAATTTTTCCGGTGAATATCAGGCCAAAGCCCATAAATATACGGAAGTTATCTTTGGCAAGGGCACAACCTTCAAGGCCGGAACCATCGGCACCATTGCAGATAAAACTGCTTTTGGCTACGTCAAGAAATATTACGAGGAAAAAAATCGGACGGTCAACAAAGCGGAAATCATCCGTATCGCCAAAGGCTGTACCGGTATTAAAAGGACCTCGGGCCAGCATCCGGGTGGTATCATCGTTGTGCCTAAAGGCCGGGAAATCTTTGAATTTTGTCCGGTTCAGCATCCTGCGGATGATCCCAATTCCGATATAATTACCACTCATTTTGACTATCACTCCATCGACCAAAACCTTTTGAAGCTTGATATCTTGGGTCATGACGATCCCACAGTCATCAGAATGCTGCAAGATATCACCGGTGTTGATCCGAAAAAGATCCCTATGGATGATAAGGAGACCATGTCTCTGTTCTCATCCACGGAGGCCTTGGGGGTAACCCCGGAGCAGATCAATTCCAAGGTAGGTACTTTTGGGGTTCCGGAATTCGGGACAAAATTCGTCAGGGGAATGCTCTTAGATACCAAGCCTACGACCTTTGCCGATCTAATCTGTATATCCGGCCTATCCCATGGTACCGATGTGTAGCTGGGTAATGCTAAAGACCTGATTGACGCAGGAACGGTTACCCTAAGTGAAGCAGTGTGTACCCGGGATGATATTATGACCTATCTGATTAGAATGGGGCTGCCACCGAACACCGCCTTTAAAATTATGGAGACCGTCCGTAAAGGAAAGGCTTTAAAGGAACCCAAGTGGCCGGAGTATGAAGAAATGATGAGGAAAAACAATGTGCCGGAATGGTATATTGATTCCTGCCGCAAGATCAAGTACATGTTCCCTAAGGCCCATGCCGCTGCTTATGTGATGATGGCCTTCCGGATTGCCTGGTTTAAAGTGCATATACCTCAGGCCTATTATGCAGCTTTCTTTTCCATCAGGGCCAAGTCCTTTGATGCCGAATACATGATTTTCGGTAAAGAAAAAGTAAAGGCCAAGATGAAGGAAATTGAGGCATTAGGCAATCAAGCCACTCCGAAGGACAAGGATATGTACGATGACTTAGAGTTGGTCTTGGAAATGTACGAACGGGGCTTGACTTTCCTGCCCATCGACCTGTACAAGTCCCATGCTACCAAGTTTCTGGTGGAAGAAGAGGGCTTGCGCCCGCCGATTAACAGTATTTCGGGTATGGGAACTGTTGCTGCCGAAGGTATCTACAACGCTGCTCAGGAAAAGGAATTTAACTCTCTTGAGGATCTAAAAAAACGAGCTAGGGTTGGGAATTCCGTCCTTGATTCTCTTAGAAAGTTCGGATGTTTAAAGGGCATACCGGAAAGTGATCAAATAAGTTTTTTTGACGTAATTTAGTAAGTGATTAACAACTTGGGCTGACATAATTGTTGGCCTATATTTTTTAGCGGACGGAATGGGGGAGAAAATGTTTGCTATGCAAGGCGGTGACAAAGAGGGCAAAGCAATTATTACCTTAAAGTGTGAACCGATTCTTTCCTATTCTTTTCGTGAGCAGTATCAGCATATTATACCCGGTTATTACATGAATAAAGAACATTGGAACTCTGTGTATTTAGATGGTGATGTACCCGATGATGTTTTACAGCAAATGATTGATATGTCCTATGACTTAATCATTCAAAAGCTTAGCAAGAAAGTTCTAAAGAAATTATTGCTATAAAGATATGAGCGAATGGGCATAGAGGAAATCGGGATAAATAAAAAAAGAGGTGTAAGGAATGGTAAGAGTAATAGCGGTAATTAAAGAAAGGCACAGAACTTTAGGCTACCGCCTACTGGATGAGATCACTGCCACAGTTCAGGATATGGGATTAGCCAGTGCCTTAGAGTATATTAAAGAGCATGGCTGCCGCAATGCCCATGCCTCGGGAGTAGCTTTGGTGGCAGATGAGGGAACAATAGACATGCTGCCAGTAATTGATTCTCATACAAAAAAATGCATTAAAAATGATAAGTACATTATAGTAGGGACCTTTAAGCAAGGAGAACGGATTACATCCATTCGGGTAACGGATTATACTGGGACTATTTTGGATATCGATGTCAAGCAGCTTTTAATGTTAGAGGATAAAGGGTATTGTAACGCGAAAATACAGAATGTGGGAGAAAAGAGGGCGATCAAGCCCTTGGATTTACCATGGCCGGTCTTAAGATGGACACCTGGGAAGTAATCTTAGGGGGGGTATTCCGATTTGGAATTAAAAATCTAGGAAGAGAAGGGTGTTACACAATGAAAATGTGGATCGAAGAGAACGGTAGAATTACACTATTTTAAGTGAGAGGAAAGATGGAGGATTGGCTTATCTGAAGAAAGTTACCCTTAACTGGGAACGTGCAGAGAATAGAGAAGTCTATCCCTTTAACGTACCGGCCCTTGCTAATTGTGATTCTCTTGATCTCAATCACAATGTCGTGTTTTTTGTCGGGGAAAACGGCACAGGAAAATCGACTTTGCTAGAAGCGATTGCTTATCAGTGTGGTTTTGGTATTGGTGGCGGCGGTAAGAATAATAATATAGGGTTGTCGGATGAGAGTAAGCAATTGGCCTCAATTTTAACCCTATCTTGGATGCCTAAAATCAATGAGGGCTTCTTTTTGAGAGCGGAAACCTTCTTTGATTTTGCTAAACATTTAGATGAAATGGCTAAGGATATTTATTCTGGGGGCCAGCGCGTCTATGCTGCTTATGGAGGAAAATCTTTAAACGAGCAGTCCCATGGGGAAGCCTTTTTATCCCTTTTCATTAATCGATTTAGCGGCAGGAGTATATACATACTTGATGAACCGGAAGCAGCCCTTTCACCCCAGCGTCAATTTGCCTTTTTAAGCATCATGAATGATTTAGAGCAGTCAGACCGTGCTCAATTCATTATTGCCACCCATTCGCCGATCTTAATGGCTTACCCTGGGGCAAGGATTTACCAATGTGATGAGGAAGGAATTAGCTCCATTGATTATTATGATACAGACCATTATCGCCTAACCAAAGCTTTTCTCGATAATCCAGAGAGATTTTTTAAGCAACTGTTTATGGATTAGATCAAGGACCTGAAGTCACTCATTCGTAGAAGGGAGAAGGTATTGATGAAAAATGATGCTGCGATTATCGAAGGGGTCTATGACATCGTTCTTCCTAAAGTACCTACATCTCAACATCGATGGGGGAGAATTGTTTGGCTTCAGGATATCGAAGTTGGCTCTAAGGGAAAGCTGCTTTATTTTGAAGAGGGTAAATGTATCTGTACGAATCTAAGCAGAATTGCCAATATCGTTAAGACCCATGAGTCCTTAGAGATTTATACTCAGAATAATATATATAAACTCAGGCTTTTGCCGGAGGGGGATTATCGATGAATCCAATTAATTTCGATTTTACTTTAATCGCTCAAGTTCTGTCTTTTAGCTAATCTTGGCTATTATTGGGCTCGTCTTATACTTTTTCGCATTTCTAAAGAGGAAGCGGCGGAAGGAAAAGGAAATGTCTGAGAAATTAGATCGTATTATTGAGCTATTGGAAAAAAGGAATTGAAAAATTTTGCGGTAGGTAGAAAAAGAAAGCTTCTTTTTAGATAGGATGAAGAGTATTGCCCAGAAAAATATCTCGCAGAGCATTTATTATCGGAGGGATAGCTACCCTAGCATATTTATATTTCGGTGTTAACTATGTAGCAGTAAAACGCTATACAATTAAAGTTCCTAATTTGCCTAAGGACTTTGATAGGTTTACAATTCTCCATTTGGCAGATCTTCATAGTAAGTTCTATGGGAATGGGCAAAGGGATTTGCTGAAATTAATTAATAAGCAAGATTATGACATCGTTGCTTTGACTGGGGATATAGTAAATAAAAGTAACCCCGATATGGAACCGGCGGTGGCCTTGATCGAAGGATTAAAACCCAAACCGATCTTTTTCGTTCCGGGAAATCATGAGCGGCGCACTTATGATCAGATCAAACCTATTTTAAAGGACCTAGGGGTTAGGATATTAGAGAATGAGTCTTATCAATATACAAAAGGAAATTCAAATTTATGGATAATGGGTGTTGATGACCCATACCTTCGAAGGGATCGACTCGATAAAGCCCTTAAGGATGGTTCGGATTCAAGTGCTATACCTGCCTTGAGTCGAAATCCGAAGATATTATTAGCTCATTCCCCAGGCATCTTCTCCGAGGCGGTAAAGAACAACATCGACTTAATACTCGTTGGCCATACACATGGCGGACAGGTTAGACTACCTTTTGTGGGTGCAATCGTAGCTCCTGGACAAGGACTGTTTCCGAAATATGATTATGGGCAATTCACTTCCGGCAATACGAAGATGATTATCAATGGGGGCCTGGGAGAAAGCATCTTGCCGATACGATTCTATAATCGACCGGAGATCGTGCTTATTACCTTAATATCTGAGTAGGGTAAAGTTGTCGTTATTTCCGGCAACACTAGCTTCGAGGTGAGCAAGATGCCGGAAATACCGGAAATGGAAACTTATAAAAGCTTTTTACAGAAGGCCATTCTTGGCAAGAAAATAATTAGGATCGAAATAAATCGGGAGCGTAGCACCAATGTCCCACCGGGTGAGTTTAAGCAATGGGTGAAAGCTTCAACCATTAAAGAAGTAAAAAGGTATGGTAAGTGTAAGGTGATTTTAGAGGAAGAATTTTTTGGTCAGCACAAGTAAAGACCTTTTCCCGCACTCGTTGGTCCAAAATCGTCGGGACCAAGACTTATAAATCCGTTACAATTAGAAATGCTAACACCACAAGAAAGGTGTTAGAGATAGCTATGTCTCCTTAATCGTTTTAGCTATTCCCTTTAGCTTGGTCATATGGAGGATGTAATCTAAAAACGGAAGCCAATCCCTGGCAAAGTTTGGTTGAATCGGGAATCAATAGAGAAAGTCCAGTGCTTGAAAAAGTGGGAGAAAGAGAGAGGGGTAGTATAAAGATGGAAACAAATTACCGCGTTGCTTACAATAAGTTTTGGGAGGATATAAAAAAGCGCGATCCTGACGAGATCACTGCTGCGCGGGCAGTATCTTATAACAGTGAAACCCATCGGTTTGAAGTCATGTACTTTAGTCATATATATATTGCCGATAGAAATCAGGAAACAGTATATCGTAAAACAGATGGTCGAATTCCGGATATCATGGATGCGATTATTATCCTTAACTATCTGGCCTATGCGCAGCCTTTGCAAGAATCTGAGCCTAAGTGGGTGAGCATTAAGGAAATACCCGGGGGGATGATTTTTTATCCTGCCTATCAAAAGACTGCTATTATACCGTTGATCGAGGCTTTCGGCCACCAGGCTAATCTCCTAAAAACAGCTGCCTCCACCTTAGGTGGGCAACCGGCGGCAATGGGCGATTCTTCAATTATTTTTGAGGCTTTTCCAGAAATACCGGTATGTGTGGTTGTTTGGGAGGGGGATGAAGAGGTTAAGGCCAACGCTACCATTCTATATGATCCGTCCATTGAGCCTATGCTTCATAGTGAAAGCATCATTGGTCTGGGTATCTCCCTCGCTAACCGGCTATATAACAAGGCAACGAAAAGAGTTTCTGATTCCGTGAAATATAGTGCTTATTAAGGCTGAGGCTGTAATCCAATGGCTCGGATAGGGAGAGGGACAGTAAAGTTAAAAAGATTGGAGCAGAGCCAATGAAATATGAATGGAGAAAGCAAGAGAAGCAACTTTACCTTCCCAAAGAAAAACCGGAACTAATCACCGTTCCCGAGCAAAAGTTTCTTATGATAAAGGGTCAAGGTGATCCGAACAAGGAAGATTATGCTGAACGAGTGGGTGTGCTGTATTCTTTAGCCTATGCCGTGCGCATGATGCCCAAACAAGGCTACACTCCAGAGGGTTATTATGAATATACAGTTTATCCCCTAGAAGGTATATGGGATTTGACCGAGGAAGGCAGGAAACTCGACACTCTCGATAAGGACGAATTGGTTTATACGATCATGATTAGACAGCCGGAGTTTGTAACGAAGGAAGTGCTTGAACGTGCCTTTGCAGGTGTAAGAAAGAAGAAGCCTCATCCACTGCTGGATGAGGTCACTTTCGATATCATGGAACATGGACTTTCCGTACAAATGCTCCATGTAGGCTCCTATGATGACGAACCGCGGAGTTTTGCCATAATGAAGGAATATATTGCAGAAAACAATCTAGAGAGAACAAGCTTATTACATAGGGAAATCTATCTCTCGGATGTTAGAAAAGTTCAACCGGAAAAGCTAAAAACCGTTTTAAGGTGTTGGGTAAGGCCAAAGAAGTAAGCGGCTAAGAATTTGAACATATTGTGTAACCAGGGTTTAAGGAGACAATCATGGATTTTAAGGGGAAAGTAGTCATAGTCACCGGTGCTGGAGGAGGCATTGGGCGTTGTGTTGCCCAATCATATGCTGCAAAGGGTGCGAAAGTCGTTGTTGCTGAGAAAAACCTGGATTTAGGCCGGGAAACTGAACAATCTATTCTGTCATTAGGTGGAGAGGCTAGCCTCATCCAAACTGATGTTAGTGCTCCGCGAGAAATTGAGAATCTGGTAAGGAAGACGGTTGAGCAATATGGGACGATAGACATTTTAATTAATAATGCAGGTATTTCAAGGTGGAAGTCACCTTATGAGATCACTGTTGAGGAATGGGATGAAATCATTAATACCAACTTAAGGGGAGAATTTCTGTGTGCTCGGGAAGTGGCAAAAATCATGAGGGCCCATGGGGGCGGGGCAATTATCAACATTGCTTCTACGAGAGCTCTTATGTCCGAGGAGAATTCCGAAGCTTACGCCGCTTCAAAGGGAGGAATTGTTGCCTTGACCCATGCCTTAGCAGCTTCTTTTGCCCCGGATCATATCAGGGTAAACTGCATTAGTCCGGGTTGGATTGAGACAGGTGATTATAACCAGCTTAGAGAAGTTGACCATCTGCAGCATTTTTCCCAAAGAGTCGGAAAATCCGAGGATATCGTAAGAGCTTGTTTTTACCTGAGCAGTGAAGAAAATGATTTTGTAAATGGAATCAACTTAGTCATCGATGGTGGAATGACCCGAAAAATGATTTACGTGCCCTAGAAAAATTCACATAACATTAGCGATATGAAAAATGATAATTGTGTAATAAGCCAAAAAATAATCCGTAGCTCTCTTATTCGTGCATAAAATGCGAGGATGCCAAGCTGTGGACTCGTTATAATCTTATCAAGAGGTGATTTGATGGAGTGGATCAATCGATTAAATGAAGCTGTTGCCTATATCGAAGAGAATCTGGATAAGGAAATCTGCTATGAGAAAGCGGCAAAGATTGCCTGTTGTTCGACCTTTCATTTTCAAAGAATGTTCTCTTATATCGCAGAAGTACCCCTAGCCGAATACATAAGACGGAGAAGGCTCACCTTAGCCGCGTTTGATCTCCAGACAGGCAATGATAAGATTATTGATATTGCTTTGAAATACAGCTATGATTCTCCCACTTCATTTAATCGAGCTTTTCGCCTTGTTCATGGGGTTTCCCCCACGGAAGCTAGAAGTAAGGGCGTATCTCTAAAGGCCTATCCACGAATCACCTTTAAAATCACGATTAAAGGAGATGCGGAAATGAATTACAAAATCATTACCAAGGAATCATTTAAAATCGTTGGTGTTAAGGAGCATTATTCGATGAATGCGGAGGAGTGCTTTGCCAAGGTACCATTGTTTTGGATGAAGACTATGCAAAGTGGTGTAGTGCCTTCAATCCTGAGCCTGATGAATCAAGAACCCAATGGCTTGCTTGGAGTAAGCACATGCATGAATGGAGAAATACTGGATTACTACATTGCTGCGGCCACCGACAAAGAAGTGCCGGAAGGGATGGAAGACTACTGGGTCCCAGCTTGCACTTGGGCAGTTTTTGAATGTATAGGTCCCATGCCGACAGCTATCCAGAACCTCCAGAAACGGATTATTACTGAATGGCTACCTACCTCCGGTTACGAGTATGCCAATGCTCCTGATATTGAGGTGTATTTTGAAGGCAATCAGCAAGCAGTCGACTATCGTTGCGAAGTGTGGCTTCCGATTGTCTTATCCCGCAAATTTGTATCCTACACCCCAGACAGTTAGGATATATTCCGGGCGACCGGGATCAAGCTCGATTTTTTCCCTGATTTTGCGGATAAACACCGTGATAGTGCCGGAGTCCCCTAAATACCTTTCTCCCCACAGATTATCAAAAAGTTGCTGACGCGTAAAAACCTGACCGGGGTGATTGGCCATGAAGGCCAGCAGCTCAAATTCCTTGGAAGTGAGGTCGACCTTTTTGCCGCGGACAATAACTTCAAAGGTTTTATTATTTATTTCTAAATCCTTAAAGAGCAAACGATCTTTGTCCTCTGCTAAATATTCAGTGGAAAGTCGAAAGGCTCTTCGGAACATGGCCCCTATACGTAAGGCTAACTCAATAGGGCTAAAGGGTTTGGTCATATAATCGTCGGCTCCCATATTGAATCCCACACTTTTATCAACAATATCCCCTTTGGCGGAGAGGAGGATGATTGGGACAGCGCTTTCCAGACGAATTCTACGGCACACCTCAAACCCATCCAGTTCCGGCAGCATAACATCCAGGATGATCAGATCCGGTTTTTCCTGGGCAAATACTTGTAAAGCTTTTTCCCCATCGGGTGCATAGCAAAAATCATATCCTTCCTTTTGGGCAAGATGGGCAACGACTTTGCGAATGCTATCTTCATCGTCCACCAACATTACTTTGAGTTGCTTTTCCATAGTTTCCCCTCTCTATTTATTCTAAATTTTGAACAGGAATCCCCACGTTGAAGCAGCTTCCACCACCGAATTGGCTTTCTACCTTAATCCAACCCTGATGTAGTTCAACCAATTCTTTGGCTAGAGAGAGTCCTAATCCGGTGCCCCCATATTTTCGCGAAGAGGAGCTATCTGCTTGGGTAAACTTTTCAAAGATGTATTTCTGAGCCTCTTCTTTTATGCCTATGCCATTATCTTTGACTTTTAGAATTATTTCATTAGTGGAGGGACTATATTCAACAAGAATCGCGATTGTTCCCCCGGGGTCAGTGAACTTAACCGCATTACCGGCTAGATTCTCAATGATTCTGCGAATCTTTTCAGGGTCCGCCTTGGTTAAAGGAACATCGGAACCCACATGAACGCTTAAATCAATGTCTTTACACTTAGCTAAGGGAGTAATAACGCTTTCTACTAAAGCGATAATATCCTGCATATCTACGATTTCAAGATTCAATTGCGCCTTGCCGGCTTCGATTTTTGCCAGATCTAAGATGTTGTTGATCAGACTGAGCAGAATTTGGCTGTTGGTTTGTATCTCCTCAAGAATATGGAGCTTATTTTTTTCTTTAGGGGGTAAATCTACTAACAAAAGCTCAGTAAAGGCAATGATTGAGGTGAGAGGGGTTCGCAACTCGTGGCTCATCACTGCCAAGAATTCAGATTTGTATACATTTACTTCCTTAAGACGGATGTTCATTTGCTCCAATTCGTGTTGATGTTTCTTTAAGATGGAGTTAGCCCTTTCTAATTCATCAGTTCGTTGCTCGACTTTCAATTCCAGGTTGTTATAGAGATCCTTTAATTGTTCCGTCATATTTTGAAAATGATTGGTCAGCCTGCGGATTTCGCCTCTGGCCTTCAAGTTTTTAAGATTAACGTCCCACTGGCCCGCCCCTACTTTGGAAACAGCCTGCTCTAATTCACCTAGAGAGCTTGTAACCATTTTGGTAACCAATACATAGATGCAGATAATACATACTAAAATAAGCATAAAGGTAAAAAAAGCATTGCTCATTTGACTGCCACGCATATTTTCCATGTAAATATCCATGGGCATGGTCAAACTCAGTGCACCCGCAAAATCTCCAATTTTCAAACCTTCTTTGGCATAGCCGGAGATATCGATTTCTCCTTTCGGCTCCCCGTGACAATCTAAACAGTTCTTGTCAATAACTAGGGGAGTCATGTAGCGGAAAACAGACTTACCGCCCATATCCTCTATTGCCCAGTATTCAGTGGTCGTAGGATGCTCTTTGAGTCGGATAATCCCGAGGGTTTCAAACCCATCCGGTGCATTTAGTATATTTCGATAGTTAATATTAATAGGCTTTAATTTATAGTCTGTTTCTGCAGCCAGCATAGCACCTACGCCCATAGCAACTGTAGAGCAGCTAAGAAACTTATATTCTAAATTACCCGCTAGATCATAATTGATTTTACGCTGATTGATGGCCATGAATTCCCAAAGGGCTTTTTGTTGTTGGGTTATAATCTGGGCCTTCTCAAGCATCTCACGTTCTGCTTGCTTCATCTCATTGTTATAATCCCATATATATTTAGCTCCCATAACAACAATAATTACAATTACGGTAGCCAGCATAAAGCTAAAGGTCAAATTATCGGTAGCATTGCCTGTTCTTTTTTCATTCCTCATTCTTCAAAATTCAACACCTTATTGTCATTACTACTTGTGAAAACTATCCTGAAGTAAAAAATATTAATTCCAATCATAATAAGTTGTGTCTACAAAAGTTTATCATACAAGCTTTAATTTTGTAAGGGTTAATGAATTCTAGTTAAAAAAGTTAGTGAAAAAAATAATATTCCATTAAGATTTTGTTAATATTTACTCATTGAATATTAATATTGTTGTGATAAACTACACAAAAGCAAATGACAAGGTGCGCTTTAACGAAGATTAAGGAGGTTGATATTACCCATGGCAAAATTCTTAGATAAGATCAATGAATTATCTATTAGCCGTAGAAACTTTATCAAGGCGAGTACCGCGGCAGCGGTCAGCTTATCTTTGGTGGGCTGCGGAAATGCCCTAACTACCACAAATGCCGGCCAGACGGTAGAAGAAGGAAAATGGATTACCGCCGCATGCTGGCATAACTGCGGTGGACGCTGCCTTAACAAAGCATTAGTGGTGGACGGTATTGTCATCCGTCAAAAAACCGATGATACCCACCCCGATAGCCCGGATTACCCACAACAAAGGGGATGCGCCAGAGGAAGATCTCAGCGCCAGCAAATATTTGGTGCTGATCGTTTGAGATATCCTATGAAACGTAAAAACTGGAACCCAGGTGACGGGGGAAAAAGAGAGCTTCGTGGTAAAGATGAATGGGTAAGGATTTCCTGGGAGGAAGCCCTTGATCATATCGCTTCGGAGCTAAAGCGGGTCAAAGAAACCTATGGCAATAAAGCTATTCTGGCGAAAAGCACAGGTCCGGCTCTTAATGCTTATGGCGGAGCTATGACCTACTGGGGTTGCACCTCAGACGGCGCATGGCCGAAGCCTCAGCAGTTCATGAACGGCGGGCGTTCCAGGGGTTCTAATGATCGTCTTGATCTCAGGAACTCTAAGCTTATAGTCCTTTGGGGTGCTAACCCGGTATGGAGTAGTGGCGGTAATCCCGCTTATAATTTTAAACAAGCCAAAGAGGCAGGGGCGAAGTTCATTGTAGTTGATCCTTTCTATAGCGATACAGCCCAACTCCTAGCGGATCAATGGATTCCCGTAAGACCCGGGACGGATACGGCACTGTTGTTAGGAATGGCTCATTATATGATCACCAATAACCTTCATGATCAGGAGTTTTTGGATAAATATTGCGTAGGCTTTGACGCAGACCATATGCCCAAAGGTGCTGATCCAAAAGAGAATTTTAAAGACTATGTTTTAGGGACTTATGATGGCACACCCAAAACCCCCGAATGGGCTTCAGAACATTGTGGCACCGATCCAGACCTCATCCGCTCTTTCGCTCACGAGATTGCAGTGACTAAACCCATGACCTTCACAAGCTCCTCCGCGGCAGCACGAACCTCTGTAGGAGAGCAATTCTGCCAGGCGTTCTTGACGGTGGGTTGGATGACAGGAAACGTCGGTAAACCTGGAGCCAGCGTGTGCTCCAATAATCGCCATAATACTCAAAGCTATGGTGGTCCTGCACTTGTCAAGGCGGGTGGTGATAAAAGTCCAAAGTCGACTAACCCTCTTTACAAAGAACCGACTTTCCCCGGTCCGGATCCTTTCAAAACAGATTGGCATGGTATCGTTATCGACGAGGCTTGGGATGCGGTGGTTGAAGGTGAGTATACCGCCGGGGTACGAGGTAAACAGCCCTGCGATATCCGAATGATCTGGAACATTGGCACAGGTAATACTCTTAATCAAAACACCAATTTGATGAAAGGAATCGAGGCATTCCGCAAGGTTGAATTCGTGGTCACATCGGCTCACTTTCTCACACCGACAGCTCAATACTCAGATATCGTACTCCCTGCTACTACGGAGTGGGAGCGAGTTGGTGGGTTCCTAACCGGCAACCCGGAAATGATCATTTTCTATAATCAGGTTATTGAGCCTATGTTTGAAGCTAAAGATGATGATTGGATGTATCAAGAGATAGGCAAGAGACTGGGCTTAGATCCTGCTGAATTCGATCCACTCTCTCCTCAGCAAAAGCTCTTTAATCAATTGGCCGGTTGTACCGTAATAAAAGAAGATGGATCCGGCTACGAAAACCTTGTAGCTATCACGGCTCAAGATATCGCTGAAATGGGTGTAAAAGGAACTCCCCAAGAAGGGCGAATTTCCTATCAGGAATTTAAGGAAAAAGGAGTCTATCAAGTACCCCGCTCTCCTGGAGATATTTATAGCTATATTGATTACAAGGACTTTATTGAAGATCCTGAAAAGAACCCACTTGGCACCGAAAGTGGCAAATTCCAAATCCATAGCCAAGGCTTGGCGGATACTATTAATGCCTATGGGTGGAACATTTTAGCCCCTATTGCCAAATATCAGTACGTTACCGAAGGGTACGAAGAGACCTTCACTGACTTTGGGAAGAAAGAAAAGAGTGAATACCCACTCCAGCTCACCACTATCCACTATGCACGCCGCAGCCATTCGACCTTAGACAATATCTCATGGCTCAGAGAGGCTTTCCAAAACAGACTCTATATACATCCTGCCGATGCTCAAGCAAGAGGGATCACTAAAAATGACATCGTGAAAATCAGCAGCCGCCACGGCAAGGTAATTAGGCCCGTGTATATCACTGAGAGAATCATGCCGGGAACCCTTACTCTCGGTCAGGGAGCCTGGGCGGAAGTGAATGATGAATCCGGCATTTGTATGGCAGGAGCTACCAATATGTTAAATGGAGGACTCCCCACCGGACAGGGTGTGCAGGCTTATAATACCTGTGTAGTCCAAGTAGAAAAATATGATGGCAAGTTACAGGCAGATTACTTATTGCCGAAACGGATTGTCGCTGCACAAGGAGGGGATAAATAATGGCTCAGTACGGATTTTACTTTGATATGACTGCCTGCGGCGGATGTAAAACCTGTCAAATTGCTTGTAATGATCGTAATGACCTAAAACCCGGTGTTTTATTTAGAAAGGTTAAAGGCTTTGAGGGAGGGAAATTCCCCACACCATGGATTTATTACCTTTCTATGAGTTGTAACCACTGTAAGGAACCTAAATGTGTGGAAGGCTGCCCAACTCAGGCCATGCATAAATTAGACAATGGCATTGTCGCCCACAATAAGGAAAAATGTATCGGCTGTCGTTATTGTACTTGGAGCTGTCCTTATGGGGTTCCTCAGTTCATCGAAGAAACCGGACGGGTGAGCAAATGTGATATGTGTAAGGATTTAGTGGAAAAAGGTGAAAATCCTGCTTGTGTAGATGCTTGCGTGATGCGGGCAATAAAGTGGGGAGAACTAGATGAATTACGGGCTAAATATGGAGAAGAGGCAGTAAGTGATTTACCGGTACTACCGAGTTCTTCAAAAACAACCCCATCTGTTCTCATAAAACCCAAAAGAGTTGCTCTCAATAAAGAGTTTATGGTGAAGGAGGACTAAACATGGGAGGAGAAACAGCATTAATAATCTTTTCCTTTTGCATGCAAGCAGCCATTGGGATAATGTTATTCATGACCTTTAGTCACCAACTTACGAAGGGAAAAGTCTTCAAAGGTGCAGCGGCAGTAGCTGCCGGATTAAGTGTCGTCGGTGTTCTAGCTTCTTTAGCCCATCTGGGTCAACCCCTTAGTGCTTTGAATTCTCTCTTTAACCTGGGGAGTTCATGGTTGAGTCGAGAAGTATTATTTAGTGGTTTGTTCACGGGTATCGCTGTTCTTTATGCCTTGGTGCAATGGTTCAAAAGTGATGCCCAAGCCCTTAGTGCAGGGTTACGTTGGCTCGGCAGTGGTATTGGACTCGTTGCCGTGTTCTCCATGGGTAAACTCTATACCTCAGCATCCGTACCTGTTTGGCAAAGTGCCAATACCTTTGTGGATTTTTATGCCACCACGATTGCAGTTGGTGCTCTCCTTTTTATTGTTGTGAGTTTAAAAGAACTCCAAGATGTGGATAAAAAGTCCTACGGATTAATTGTTTTAACTGCTGTGATTATTCAGGCTGCTGTTGCTGTTCCCTATGCTATCAATCTAGGTCTTGGGGGACTAGCCGCCCAAGCGAGTGCAGCTGTCCTTAGCGGTATGAGCTTCATCATTACAGTAAAGTGGATTCTGGTTTTGGGAGGAGCGGTTATTTTCATCTGGCCTACCCTTCAAAAATCCCTCAAGCCTGGGACCCAATCTTCCAGCTTAATTTACGCTTCCTTAGCTGCCCTGTTGTGTGGACAATTTATCGGTCGATATGTGTTTTATGCAGGGATGGTTGCTTCTACGGTTGGGCTGACCTAATGAGGATCTTCTAATTACTCAATTAGTACAATACCTTCTTTAAATCCTGCTTTCTTCAGTCATGGAAAGCAGGATTTTTTTAGCTGTGAACACAAATATTTCATGTTTTTTTCGTATATTTCTCTATCGGAAAACATGCTAAACTACATACATATATGTCGTAATAACATACTTAAATTAGAATGTGGAGGATTTTAAATTGTATAACGGTGAATGGGCTTTAATTCTCTTTACTATTTTGACCCAATGTGCGGTAGGAATTTGGGTCGTTGCAATTGGCCTAAGGACATTTACGGCCGGTAAGATAGAAATTAACACTGCAACTCAACTTACTTGGCGCCCTCTATTGGTGGTAGGTCCCCTCATGTGTATTGCCTTGGTGATCTCAATATTCCACCTTGGTTCACCGATGCAGGCCTACGCCTCGGTAGCTAATTTACTGACTTCCTGGCTGAGCCGCGAAATTGTCTTTAGTGGATTATTTCTCTTTTTGGGGGTAATATTTGTTGTTATTTATCGTCGAGGAACTTTAGGTTTAGCCTTGGGCTGGTTCACATCGGCCATGGGTCTCATTGCTGTGTTCAGTATGTCCAGTATCTATTACACGACTCCTATTCAAGCTTGGGCTTCGCTTAATACTTATATTAGTTTTTTCGCCACTATGATCATCTTGGGTTCCATTGTCTGTACCTTCTTTATCGAAACGGTCAGTGATTTTTCGAGTCATCAAGGGATAAGAAAATTGCTTTGGTGGCTTTCGCTTCTTACGATGGGAGTCTTGCTCGTACAGTTAGCTTTCTTCATCTATAGCCTAAAGTCATTTACATTGCTCTCAACACTTTACATTACCATCCTATTTTTGGGGGGGATGAGCTTTGTGGTATATAACTTTCAAGAATTTAAAAACTCAGGTAAAGGCTTGCGGGCGGTTTTTTATCTTAGCATAATATTAATCTTTGGTTCAGTAATTTTAGGGCGCTATTTGTTTTACGCCGGTGCAATACCCATGATGGGTTAAAAGAATTTTGGTTTGACTTTTTCCATTAACCGTCTTTAAACATTTGTGAAAATAGTATAAGATTTAAAATGAGGTGGATATATGCTATCGATAGAACGATATTTCCATAAAACCTACCAAAAAATCCTATTCGCTTTGTTTTTATCCATAATATTCCTATTGATTACTGCCGTTACCAGAAGTTCTGTAAAACAAGCAGGAGGTATAGCCTGCTTCTTTATAGCGGGGATTCTCATTTTAGCTGTTTTAAAGGTACTTTTCCTTGAGTTTGTTCAAGATACAGAGGTGCGCCAAAAAGGTAAAAAGGTTTTTGAGTTCTTACATACCACCTTTGGCTGGATTGTTTTTGTCTTGGTTATTTATCATAGTTTGTATTTTTTATCTTTAGCTTTTTGGCCGCAAAATGAGATTTCCCCCAATTATTTTGTCACTGGGGTCCTGGCCCTTATTCCTATGAGCTTAGTGGTGACCTCCGGCTTGGATAAAAACATCATGGCTAAAAGTAAAGAGGTCAAGGCAGTTTATTTTAATCATCTTTTTATGACTATACTTCTTGCCATATTAATTGTGATTCATATTAACTTTCAGTAAAAATAGCATTGCATAATCTTGCTATATCGGTCATAGTTGAAGCTGGATAGAGAAGCGGCCGCCCTTACATATGAAAGAGCGGCAATTATATATACAAGCGAGATGACGGCGATGAAGGATAGTTTAATTTACCGTTTTATGACATTTACTACAATTGTGGTTGTGATCATAATGTTCATCCACTTTGCCTGGGACTACCGTACCCAAACGGCTCAGTCCACCATAGAAATGCACGAAAAGGCACAAGTTATTACCAAACAGCTCATTGCCACCCGTGAGGTCATCGCCAAGAACCAAGACCGCATTAATTACGATTCTGATGGCAACTTTGAGTTTAAACACCTTAATCCCGCCGCAGTGGGCATGGAAATCGGTGTAATCTTCAAAGATATAACCGGGTATACCATCAAACAGACCCGGATTGATTATCGGGACAGCAATAATGCCCCAGATGCTTTTGAGGTTTATGGTATTAAAAGTTTTGCTCAACATCCAGAACTTACGGAAATCTGGGGCGAAGATGTGGTTGCAGGAAAGCGGGTTTTTCGCTATATGGTCCCGCTGAAAATGAATAATGAATGTTTGGTATGTCATGGAGAACCAAGAGGAGAAATGGATATCACCGGTCATCATAAAGAGGGGTACATAGTTGGGGACCTTGGTGGGGCGATTAGCCTAGTCATGCCTATGGACATATTTCTCCAAGGGATAAAAAAAGATATATATCGTCATCTATCCTTTTCCATTTTATTAATCGGTGTGATTGTGATCTCAATGTACTTTTTGGTTACCCGTCTGGTCCTGCGCTCTTTAGGGGAATTAAAGGGAGCGACTGCTAAAGTGGGGCAAGGAAATTTCGATATTGACCTTAGTCAAATTAAGGCCCACGGGGAAATCAGGGAAATGGCGCAGCATATACAGGATATGGCTAATCAGCTAAAGGATTTATACCAAAATCTCGAGTCTAAGGTTGAGCAGCGAACCATCCTGCTGGAATTAGTTAACGATGACTTAAGATTAAAACAAGAGGAGCTGGAAGAAGCCAATCTTAAACTGAGTGAGATCAACACATATAAATCAGAGATTTTAGCAATTATGAGTCACGAATTAAGAACGCCCTTGACTTCCATTATGGCCTTTACCGATCTCCTCTTACAAGACATCCCTAAAGGTTTTAAGCAAGAACGTCAGAATCTTAAGTATATCAAGACCAACAGCGAAAACCTTTTGAAGTTAATCAATAATATTCTTGACCTAGCGAAGATTGAAGCCGGACGTCAGGAATTAAGATTAGAGTATGTGGACATGGCTGATGTCCTTGGGACCATCGATAGTGTAATTGCCCCGTTAGCCAAGGAGAAGAATATTGCCTGGCATATCGAGCTTAACCCTGAAGTCACATTGCTCCGGGCAGACCCCGAGAAGCTTCGCAGGGTGATCGAAAACTTAGCGGGAAATGCCATAAAATTCACTCCTTGCGGCGGCAGCAGCGTTGGGATTAAAGTCGAAAATGCAACCGATAAGGGGTGGATCACTATTTATGTGATGGACACAGGTATTGGCATTCCCCCGGAAGAAAGGGAGGAGATATTTGAACGCTTTACGCAAGCGGATAGTTCTAATTCAAGAAAATATGGGGGAACGGGGTTGGGTTTAGCTCTGGCTAAAGAATTGGTTCAACTTCATAGAGGGAGAATTTGGGTTGAAAGCGAAGTAAATAAGGGCAGTACCTTTGTAGTTCAATTACCGGTCGCCCCCAAAGAGATACCTAAGGAGGAAAAGGAATGAAGCGGACCTATAAGGTTTTGTTAGTCGATGACGAAGAGAGTATATATAAAGTCGTCGAGCAAGTTCTGAAGCGGGATGCCTATGAGTTGATCTATGCCGATAACGGAGAAGCGGCGTTGGAAAGCTTTCGCAATGAAAAACCGGATCTAATTATCTTGGATATTATGCTCCCAATGATTGATGGCTATGAGGTATGCAGAACGATACGGGAAACCAGCAAGGTGCCGATTCTTATGCTATCGGCTAAAGGAGATATTATTGACAAGAGTGTAGGGTTTAATCTTGGTGCCGATGATTATCTAGTCAAGCCTTTCAGTCCGGTTGAGTTAGGGTTAAGAGTAAAGGCTCTCTTAAGAAGGTATTTCGACAAAGAACATGCTTCCCCTATGCCGCGAAGAAGTAAGCGGATTAGTATCGGTGATTTGGATATTAATTGTGAGAGTCATGAAGTCCTTGTTCGTGGCAAACAGGTTTATCTAACACCAAAAGAGTTTGATCTTCTCTGCTTCATGGCCGAACATCCGGATCATGTATTTACCCGTGAACAGCTTTTCGCTCAAATGTGGGAAGACGAATACGTGAGTGATACCAGCACTATAACCGTATTTATCCGGAAACTGCGCGAAAAGATCGAGCTGGATCCGACAAAACCACAATTTATCCAGACCGTTTGGGGTATCGGGTATAAGTTTAGTGATGCCGACTTGCTGGCCCAACCGAAAGTATGGGTTTCACGGCGTTAAGGGCAACTAGTTTCTGTATGTGCTAAAGCTAACAGGTGTCGTAGATAGTGTTTTTGGGTATAAACCAGGTTTACTTTTAAGAAATTGTTAAGTTTTTGTTAACGAAATGTGAACAACTGGCAAATAAACTAATAAGAAATACTTGCTATAATAAATGTGCAAGTATTTCTTTTCTTTTTTATACTAGTTGGAAAATGAGGGAGTGTGAATATGACACCTATGGTGATTTCCAGTGTAATAGTCAAGTGTTTAAACGGTGCTGAAAATATTTTGCCGGATCAGTTGAGAAAAATTATAGGGGTTTCCGTGGAGGGAGTCCAAAATGGGGATATCATTCTGGTTTTAGAGGGCAAGGAAGTATACGACACTGTGCAAATAATTGAAAGCGAGATCAAAACGTTGCCGGGGGTCGCTGGAGTTTATCCGGTATATATAGCCATGGAAGAGGATTTCCCTGAGAAGGAGGTGTGAAATTTTGCTTAAGGGAAATGAGCCCATTGGTCGAAGAGAATTCTTTGGTACAGTATTTAATGAGATTGGCAATTTTGCCATAACGGCAATTAAGTCGGCAACACCAAGCAAACATCTTATCAGACCTCCCGGGGCCATAGAAGAAATTGCTTTTTTAGCCGGCTGTCAGCGGTGTGGAAAATGCAGTTTAGCTTGTGAAGAAGGGGCTATTCACATAGCTGGTCCGGATCAAGGAGTTTTAGTTGGGACCCCTTATCTTACCCCCAGTGAACAGCCTTGTACATTTTGTCTAAGGTGTATTGAAGTTTGTCCCAGTGGCGTCCTTGAGCCGCGGAATTTTCCGGAATCTTATGCTATAGGTGTAGCCAAAATCAATCAAGAATTTTGTCTGGCCTATAATGATCAGCTTTGCAGCTCCTGCCTTTATTCCTGTCCACGGGGTATCAAAGCAATTGAACTACAAGACTTTAGATATCCAATAATCCTGAGTGAAGAGTGCCTTGGGTGTGGCCAATGTGCTAAGGCTTGTATTGCGGAGGAATCTGCAATAACCGTGACAACACGCTAATCAATGTTAGAAAAAATGATAAGGGGAGAGAATTATGAGTCGTACTAAAAGTAAGTCAAAAGTCATGCTCCTAATGATGCTTGTTCTGATGCTTAGTATCGTTATGTTAGCCGGTTGCCAAAGCCAAACGACTAACCAACCGGCGAATCCACCGGCTCCTGTGGAGAATCAACCTGTAGCCGAAGCATCAGGTGACAAGGTTCCTGAAGGTTTCCCACCGCCTACTACCCATCCTCTTGAGGGGAGGGAAAATTGCGCATCTTGTCATAATGAGGGTGTGGGGGGTGCGCCAAAGACGCCTCATCCGGAGCTTACTGTCTGCCGTCAGTGTCACGTTTAATCAGGCAAGTTGATTTTTAAAGGAGGTAAGAACATGGAGTTCAGTAGAAGAAGTTTTCTTAAAACCTGTGCAGTTTCTGCGGCATTGGTGGCAACAGGTTGTACAAGTCAGACAAAGACTGTCCAAGTAGATCCTACTGAGGTAAAACCTAATGCCCCTAAGCAAACTGATGTTGATAAATGGGTTAAATCCGTCTGTAGATACTGTGGAACCGGTTGCGGAGTGCTCATCGGTGTTAAAGGTAGTAAAGTAACAGTTGTTAAAGGTGATCCCGATAATGAGGGGAACAAAGGACTGCTTTGTGCAAAAGGTTATTATCTGCCCCAGGTTATTACTCATAATGAACGGGTTACTAAGCCTTTGATTCGCAAAAACGGCAAGTTGGAGCCAAGTACTTGGGATGAAGCCATGGAGCTTATTGCTTCAAAGTTCAAAGAATCTATTGAAAAAAACGGTCCGGATTCTGTAGCTTTCTATGGTTCCGGGCAGCAACTGGCTGAAGAGGGCTATGTAGCCAATAAGCTATTCAAGGGAGCAATTGGTACCAATAACATTGATGGAAATCCGCGGCTTTGCATGGCTAGTGCGGTAGGTGGATTTACAACTACCTTTGGAGCCGATGAGCCTATGGGCTGTCTCGAGGATTTTGAACATGCGAATGTGTTCTTTATCATAGGTTCCAATATTGCGGAAGCCCATCCTGTCCTCTTTGCCAGACTGACAGATAAAAAGAGGAAAGACCCCGATACCAAGATTATTATCGCCGATCCGCGACGACACCGCTCCCATGAAATTGCCGACATTTCCATGCAGTTTATTCCGGGAACCGATATGGCCCTACTCCATGCTATGGCTTATGTTATCATCGAAGAGGGAATGGCGGACGAGGAATTTATTGCCAAGCATACAAGCTTTTCCAATGGCAAAGAGGCTATGACCTTTGAAGCATATAAGGAGTTCCTTAAGGAATTTACACCGGAAAAGGCCGAGAAAATAACCGGTCTCCCTGCTGACCAAATCCGTGAGGTTGCCCGTTTATTTGGTGAAAAAGGCAAAAATACCATGTCTATGTGGACCATGGGCATTAATCAGCGGGTGGCCGGCGTTTGGGCTAATAATCTTATCCATAACCTCCACCTGATTACCGGTAAGATCTGCAAACCTGGCTCAACTCCTTTCTCTTTGACCGGACAGCCCAGTGCCTGTGGAAGTGTCCGCGAAACCGGAGCCTTGTCTCACTTGCTTCCGGGCCACCGCGTCATTGCCAATGAGAAGCACAGAAAAGAAATGGCGGAGCTTTGGGGTGTGCCTGCCGATCGGATTAAAGAAAAGGTCGGTCTTCATACCATGGAATTGTTTAAAGCTTGTGGGGATGGCAGAGTAAAATGCTTATATGTAATGTGTACTAATCCGGCCCATTCTTTACCGAATGTTACTGCTTATCAAGCAGGCTTTGAAAAAGTATTCTTGGTTGTTGCCGAAGCCTTCCACCCGACTGCTACCACGCAGTATGCGGATGTGGTTCTCCCGGCAGCCTTCTGGTGTGAAAAGGAAGGCGTGTATGGCAATACCGATCGCCGGACCCAGCACTTGGCCAAAGCCATCGAACCGCCCGGTGAGGCCAAGCCCGACTTGGATATCCTCCTTGATCTTGCCCGCCGCTTAGGTTATGGTGAGCTTTTCCCCTTCAAAACCCCTGAAGATGTTTGGAATGAATATCTTAAGTGTACAACGGGAACCCATATGGAACTTGCTACCTATCCGGCACTGCGAGAGGCCCATGGTGTTCAGTGGCCGGTCAAAGATCATAAGGGAAATAAAGGAGCCGTCCGTCGTTATGTTGCTCCCGAGGACCCATATGTAAAAGAAGGAATTGATTTCTACGCCGCTAAGGATCACAAGGCAGTAATATTTGCTAGGCCATATTTAGGACCTGCTGAAGTAGTGGATAAGGAATATCCATATTATTTAACGACCGGTCGTATTCTTGAACACTGGCATACTATGACCATGACCGGCAAATGTCCTTCGATCATGAAGGCTGTACCAAAGCAATATGTGGAATTAAATCCTAAAGATGCAACAGAATTAGGAATCAAAGAAGGCGATATGGTACGGCTGGTTTCCCGTAGGGGAAAAGTGGAATTACCTGCTAAAGTAGGAAGACCAGGTGAACCGCGGCCCGGCCTGCTCTTTGCCCTCTGGTTCGAACCGGATCCTTTGGTGAATGCTGTAACAATTGACGCCGTTGATGCCGCTTCCAAAGAGCCTGAATTCAAGATATGTGCCGTTAAAATCGAAAAAGTCTAAAGCAAATTCTCGTTTATAAAATGATAAAACTACCTTGGAATCGGTATCGGCGCATTGTTCAAGTAGGTATGATCCTTATCTTTCTCTTACCGCTTATCGGAGTCTATCAAGTGATTGGAACTTTGAGTTCCAGTCGGATTCTCGGAGTGACCCTAACCGATCCCCTAGCCTTCTTAGAAGTAGTGTTAGCTTCAAAAACCGTGACGTTAGGTTTCTTGGTGAGTGCCCTGCTGATTTTTGGTGCTTATCTGATCTTAGGCAAGGTATTTTGTAGCTGGGTTTGCCCCCTAGGGTTCTTAATTGAGGGTATTGATACTCTGCTCGATACTCTAAAGGGGAAATGGAAGTGGCTCCAAAAAAGAGGGGCCAAACAAAGGACTCCCCATGAGCAAAGACAATATTACTGGGCCATGCCACTTTTCCTGGTGCTTAGTTTTGTTGTGGGTATCCCGGTATTTCAAACCTTATCCCCTTTAGGGATCGTCTATAGAACCTTATTATTTGGGTTAGGATTAGAAGTCCTAGTTATTGTGGTCATTATTGCTATGGAGCTGGCGGGATTGAGACGGGGTTGGTGCCGAATCGTTTGCCCAATCGGTGTATTCTATGCCCTCATTGCCCGCTGGAGTCCCATTAAGGTTCATTGTGATACGGATAAATGCGTACAGTGTTATAAATGCGTAAAAGCTTGTGATTATACTGCCGAAAGCCTAAAGCAAATGGTTGAAAGTAGAATTGCATTTTCAACATCGAATTTATGCACTCGCTGTGGCAGCTGTATTGATGCTTGTCCAACCGAAGCGTTGCAATTTTCGCTGAAGCCTAAAGAATCTGCTGCTGTCACCGCTACGGGAAGTGTATCACGAAGAAATGCTTTAAAGGGTGTAGGAATAGTTGCTTTTGCAGGCTTGCTATATAAGCCTGCAAAAGCACTGGCAGCTGCCACCCCCCAAGTTTTTCGTCCGCCGGGTGCCGTTGGGGATGCGGAGTTTTTGGCAAGGTGTTTACGCTGTGGTAAGTGTATCGAAGTTTGTCCGGATAAGACCTTGTTAAGCGCTCATCTCGACCAAGGCTTAAACCTTGGCACCCCTTATTTTATTCCCCGTGAAGTACCATGCTCACTATGCATGAAATGTCCCGATGTTTGCCCAAGCGGAGCCCTTATTCCTTTAGACATGCGGGAGGTAAGAATCGGCGTTGCCGAGGTCGATCAGGACTTGTGCTATGCTTATCAGGGCGATGTATGCCGCACTTGTTACAATAATTGCCCGTTAATCGATGAGGCGATTAGGATGGAAGGATTTCAATATCCCGTGATTGATCCGGAAGTCTGCACCGGTTGCGGAATTTGCGAGTACGTTTGTGTTATGGAACAACCCGCCATCAGAATAAAGCGGATAAACTAATTGTTTATACTCCACCTCTCCACACAAATAAATAGCCTTACGACACTAGCCGAGTTAGAGAACAAATTTTTCTAACTATGAATTCCTCCTGCTTGATAGGACCTCATACAGAGCCTGTCCCAGAATCGACAACGTTGTCGATTCTGGGACAGGCCTTTTTTTGCATGACTCTACATCAGGGGGGCAAAGATGCGCAGGATCGTCCTTGCCAGCCTACGGTACCATCTGACTTTGAGACAGTCCTCTAAAGTAATAAGTTGACATTTTTCCAGAGTCTCCAAATAATCTTCTTTGACAGCCAGGACGCTTTGGGTTTTATACACGTAAACACCGCATTCAAAATGCAAGTAGAGGCTGCGGTAATCCATATTGATGGTTCCTACAACTGCGTGGACATCATCCACAACGATGGATTTGGCGTGGATAAAACCGGGAGAGTATTCGTAGATTTTTACGCCGCTTTCGACAAGGACTTTATAACTGGAACGGGTCATAGAGTGGACAAACCAACGATCCCCACGAAATGGAGTCACGATTCGGACATCCACACTCCGCTTGGCTGCAGACTTAAGGGCTGAGAGCATTTCGTTATTAAGGATGAGATAGGGAGTGTTTATATAAATATAGCGTTCTGCTTGAGATATTAGGCCCAGATAGATGGTTTCACCGATAGGTTCATCATCCAAAGGACTATCCCCGAAGGGTTGGACAAATCCGTCGGTAGGATAAACCTGGGCTTTTTCCTCCGGAAGTTTGTATTGCGTATAATCCTCGTTTGTTTCGGTCTCGTAGCTCCATAAGGATAGAAACATCACGGTAAAATTCCAAACAGCTTCCCCTTCGATGACTATGGCGGTATCCTTCCAATGGCCTAAACGATCCCGGGCGTTAATATACTCATCGGCGAGATTGATACCGCCT
The DNA here is from genome assembly GCF_982384815.1 of Desulfitobacterium sp. Classification (NCBI taxonomy): domain Bacteria; kingdom Bacillati; phylum Bacillota; class Clostridia; order Eubacteriales; family Desulfitobacteriaceae; genus Desulfitobacterium; species Desulfitobacterium sp. The sequence continues at coordinate 42,010 of NZ_CEVWNY010000003.1, forward strand.
GTAAAGGCGGTTTTACCATCGATCACGGCAATTTTACGGTGGTCACGGTTATTCATGTGTATGGAGAGAACGGGGATGAGGCGGTTAAAGACACAGCATTTGATTCCTTTTTCCTCCAGTTCCTTTTCATAGCCGTAAGGAAGCTTAAAAAGGCTGCCGACATCATCGTAGAGGACGCGCACATCCACCCCTTGCTTAACCTTTTCCTCAAGAACTTTCAAGATGGAATCCCACATAAGCCCTTCGTCAATAATGAAATACTCTAGGAAAATAAACTTCTCTGCCTTCTTTAATTCAGACATAAGCCGCTCAAACATTTTCTCGCCGATAGGCAAATATTCGGTTCGCGTGTTTTGATAGACAGGGCAAAATGAATATTTCTCGATATAACGGGATAGATTGGCCGCTCTTAGATCTTGAGCTTCAATATTTTGGAGCGTGGCTTCTTTTTGAACTAGAAGTTGGCTCATTTTTTCGTTAACGGCATGCATCTCCCGTTTTTTTCGTTTACTTAATTTATTGCGTCCGAATAAGAGATAAAACAACCCCCCGAAGATCGGAAAAAGAAGAATGGGAATTACCCAGGCAATTTTATAGACGGGGTCGGACTTACTGTTCAATATATAAAGAAGGGCTATAATACTGAGAAAAGTGCAAATGATATAAAAGTAAATGAAATAACTGCTAAACCTCCAGATGATCATCACGAAGGCAAAAATTTGCAGGAGGAGAAGTAAGGCGATAAAGACAACGCGATAAAGCATAGGTAAGTTTTTCATCCCCTTCTCCCTCCTTACAATATATTACGAAAAAACGACATTTAAGGTTTAGTTTCCTTCTAATTTTACCCTAATTTTACCCTAATGGACATTTATACATCTATTGACCAGAAAAAGTATACACTATAATATATATAGTGTAAAGAAGCTTGATGTGGTGGAGGCAATTAAATGAGAAGTATGGTATTTGAGAGTGAGATCTGGGATTTTTTAAGGACAATCACGGAAGGTATGGCTAACGCCTTCCGGCCGATCGTTGAAGAATATGGTCTAACCCTGATGCAAACCAGGATTCTGGTAGAGATCAAAGAAGGAGGTCCCCATACAGTTGGTAGTCTGGGTGGGATTATCGGCCTTACCAGCGGTAATGCTTCCTCCATGTGCAAAAAATTAGAGTATGCGGGGTTTTTAAAGCGTATACGTACTCCTGAAGATGAGCGTTATGTAAAACTTGCCCTTACCGAACATGGAAAAGACACAATTGCTCAGATAGAAGACGATCTTGAACAGAGATATGGAGCATTTCTAGAAAGAAAAGGTATGGATGAATATAAACATTTTATTGAATGCATGGAAAATGTAAAGGGATTTCTTCAAGAGATGTATGAGTTTGATCCGAAGAAGGTTTAGGGAACTTGCTTCCAATTGCTAATCGGATAATTGAAAGGGCGAATTGCTATGAATATCTTGGTTACTTTGAACTCTAATTATGTAAACCAGTTAATTGTGATGCTGACTTCCTTAATCGATGCCAATCCAGGTGAGCAGTTGACAATTTTTGTGACCAATTCCACTATGACGCAAGAGGATTTTCATAAAATCAATCTGTCCATCGATACTTCCCGTTGCCAAGTTAAAGAAATCAAGATTTCCGATCAAGACTTAAATGATGTCCCTATTACCAGTCGCTACCCTAAGGAGATGTATTACAGGATTTTTGCTGCCCGGTATCTTCCGGAAGACTTAGACCGTATTCTTTACCTGGACCCGGATTTAGTCGTGATCAATTCCTTAAGGGCGCTCTATAATATTGATTTCCAGGGCAAATATTTTGCCGCAGCTTCCCATGTCAAAGAAATACTGGGGAAAATAAATAAGGCAAGGCTAAATATGGTAGAAGATAGTACCTACGTTAATTCCGGAGTGATGATGATGAACCTGTCCCTTTTACGCCGGGAGCAGGATATTCATGAAGTTTATGACTATATCGAAGGATATAAGAATCGTCTGTTTTTGCCGGACCAAGATGTTCTTAATGGGGTTTACAGTGATCGAATTGTGGCTGTAGATGCCAAAATTTATAATCTCAGTGAGCGGTATTACGCCTTATACAACTTAAATCCTAAGAATTGGGATGCTAAAATCGATCTGGATTGGGTACGTCGGAACACGGCGATTATCCATTATTGTGGCCGAAACAAGCCTTGGAAGGATAATTACATTGGGGACCTGGATATTTTCTATAAGCACTATGCCCAAATGGCTGCGGCTAAGCAAAAAGGTCAAGTGGTTTGTTAGGTTATAATTAATTTCTAATTATTAAAAAAAGGACTTTCCAAACCCGAATTGAAATTATTAGGGTAACGATGATAATTTCAATTACAATACAGATAGGGCGGCGTAATGATTGAGTAGAGAGAGCAAAGACAGGCATTCTTGGCAAACAGGGTTTACCACAGGCAGTTGTGCAGCGGGGGCAGCAAAAGCTGCTTGCCTTTTGCTCAAAGGCTTAGAGCCGGGAGCTGAGGTAAATATCCCCCTGCCTCAGGGAAATCAGCTTCAATTGCCAATTTATCGTGCGGAAAAGGAAAATGCAGGAGCACGGGCAGGGATTATCAAGGATGCGGGGGATGATCCTGATATCACCCATGGTTTAGAAGTACAAGCCGTAGTTCAGATGCTTTCTCAGCAGGGAGAGGTCCGGATTAGCGGCGGTCGAGGGGTAGGAATCGTTACTAAAAAAGGTCTGCAGATTTCTCCGGGGGAAAGTGCAATTAATCCTATACCACTACAAATGATTCGGGAAGCGGTACGGGAGATTTTTCCTAAGGAAGAGATAAAAGTGACGATCGAGGTTCCGGAAGGGGAAAAAGCCGCGGTAAAAACCCTTAATCCGCGCTTGGGTATTGTAGGGGGAATCTCTATTTTGGGAACCACCGGGATCGTCCGTCCAATGTCCGAGGAGGCGTTTAAGAAGTCCATTCTGCCGGAACTGGACCAAGCCGTTGCTTACGGCCATAAGGCCATTATTTTAACCCCGGGGAATTACGGATTTAGAGCCGCTACAGGACAGCTCAAGGTACCTCAGGAAGCAATTATTCAAATGAGCAATTTTGTCGGTTTTCTATTGGAAGAAGCCGCTTATCGGAAACTAGAGAAGGTAGTTCTCTTTGGACATGTTGGAAAACTGATTAAGGTAGCGGGGGGGATATTCCATACCCATACCCATGTAGCGGATGCACGAATGGAAATTTTAGTGGCTCATGCAGCTCTTGCCGGGGTTCCCCGTGAGCTTTTAGGCAAGTTGGCGGAATTCCCTACTGTGGAAGGCGCCGCTGAAGCAATCCTTAACCAAGGTTGGGGAAATTTGTTATTTGAATTAGCCGGTCGGGCCAGCATCAGGGCAAGGGATCATGTGCATGGAGAACTTCAAGTGGGGAGTGTTTTTACCCTTCTTGATGGTAAAATCATCGCCTGGGACAAACAGGCAGAAGAAATTGCCAAGGAATTTTGGGATTGGCCACAATTGCAGCAGGAATCTTACTAAAAACGGAGAATAGATAATACTACTGAATATTTTAGAAATATTCATAAAATAACTAAAGTTGTTTTTCATTTGGTATTTTTAATTGAATATAATTCAAGGTTCCTCATTTTGAGGATGTAAAGGGAAGTCGGTGCAAATCCGGCGCGGTCCCGCCACTGTAAACCACGAGTGCCTCTCAATTGCCCACTGGTAGTTACCGGGAAGGGGAGAGGGATGTAGACTGGAAGCCAGGAGACCTGCCTTGAGTGCGTTAATTAACACCTACGAGCGATGGGTGTAGTAATTATTAGGGTACTTACCAATACTGAAACAATAGAGCCGCTCACGGCTCTTTTTTTATTAAGGTAGGTGGTCAGATGATTAGCATACTGGGAATTGGTCCCGGGACTTCCGGATGGGTTCCTCCGGCTGTGATGGAGATGGTGAATCAATGTAATGTTTTAATAGGTGGGCCTCGTGCTCTAAAGCTATTTCCTGATTTTGCGGGAGACACCTTTCTTATCAATGGGAAGTTGAAGGAAACCCTGGAAGTATTGGCGGGCGTTTTAAGTCAAGGGAAAAAGGTCGGGGTACTGGTGTCGGGGGATCCTGGGTTTTACAGCTTGCTGCCGCTGCTAAAAAGAGAATTTCCGCAGGAAGATATCAGAGTCTTACCGGGGATCAGCTCTGTACAATTTGCCTTTGCCAGGGCAGGAATCCCTTGGCAGGATGCGGAGTTGCTTAGCGTCCACGGCCGCCCCCTTCGGGCCTTGCCCTTGAATCTGGATAAGCCTTTGGGAGTTCTCACCGGAGGGGACCATACCCCGCAAAAGATCGCCGGGTATTACCAAGTCTATGGATTTAATCCGCGGATTTCTTTGGGTAATGCTTTAGCCTATCCCGATGAAAAATGGTTGGAACTTGATGCCAAGGAATTAAAGGACCTTAAGGATGACTTTGCGAACGCTGTGCTGATCATCCATCCCGGTGAAGAAAAGCCGGAAGAAATATTCCCTTTGCCCTCGGGTTCCGAAGGCTTTAGCTTTGGAATCAGGGATGAGGAATTTATCCGCGGCAAGGTTCCCATGACCAAAAGTGAAGTGCGGGTTCAGGTTCTGGCCAAGGCTAAAATTGGCCCCGGTGATCGAGTCCTCGATGTGGGAGCTGGGACAGGAAGTTTAAGCATCGAATCAGCCCTTTTGGCCCGGCGAGGTTGTGTCTATGCAGTAGAGGAAAACCTGGAAGCCCAGGAACTGATTCTCCAAAATCGGGAAAAATTCCGGACCTGGAATCTGCAGTTGGTTCGCGGAACAGCCCCTGAAGCTTTAACCGGCATCCCGCCAATGGGTGTTTGCCTAATCGGTGGCAGTCATGGTCAAATATGGGAGATTCTGCGCCAAGCCCCACTGGTGCCTGGAGGCAGGGTAGTGATTACCGCAGTTACTTTAGAAACTTTAGCTCGCGGCATGGAAGCTTTGCAGAATTTGAAATATCAAGATATCGAGGTAGTTTCAATTCAAGCGGTGCGTTGGCAAGGAATTAAAGATATCCATCTTGCCCAGGCCCAGAATCCGGTATTTATACTTTCGGCGCAAAAAAGTCAAGAATAAGAACAACAACGGTGTTCCTGCAACAACGATAAAGGAGGTATATAGTGAAGAGTAAGTTTTATGGAGTGGGTGTAGGGCCGGGAGATCCTAAGCTCATCACCTTGCGCGCAGTAGAGGTCCTTCAACATATTCAGGTGTTGGCTATACCTAAATCCAAGCTGGAACGGGAGAGCATAGCCTGGGAAATCGCCAAAAGCCATTGCCCCGCAGGGGTAAATATTTTAGAGCTGGAAATGCCCATGACCTCAGATGAGGAAGTGCTGCAGGCAGCCTGGCAAAAGGCTGCGGATAAGATTATGGAGAAACTCGAAGCAGGACTCTCAGTGGCCTTTATAACCCTTGGGGACCCTTGCTTATACAGTACATATAGTTATTTGCTTTCTATACTTAACAGACAGCTGGAACCTGACCGGATCGAGACAATTCCGGGGATAACGGCCATGACAGCTGCCGCGGCCCGGGTAAATTGGCCTCTAGCCACCGGGGATGAACCCTTAGTGGTTTTGCCGGGAATTGAAGGGTTAGAGAATTACGAACAATACCCCAATCTTGTTCTTATGAAGGTATCCCGCAATCTGCCGGAGGTGTTGAACCATATCCGCAAGACCGGCTCACAAGCAGTTTTGGTCACTCGGGTAGGGCAGGCGGGAGAGGAAATTCGCTCCTTGGACACTGTTGATGATATGGAGAAAGTGGATTATTTGAGCTTAGTTCTATGCAAGAAGGAAAAAGATAAAAGCAAAAAGGAGGGTAAACCTTGACGGAAATAAATAAGATGGATTCTGCCCAAGTTCTTTTTATAGGAGCAGGTCCCGGGGACCCCGATTTAATCACGTTAAAAGGAAAAAAGGCTTTGGAAAAGGCTCAGCGAGTCATTTATGCCGGCTCATTAGTTAATCCGGAGATTCTTCAGCATTGTCAACCGGGGATTGCCCTCTATGATAGTGCCGGACTAACTTTGGAGGAGACTATCAAACTTATGGTGGAAGGGGTTAAAAAGGGGGAAAAGGTCGTTCGTCTACATACCGGTGATCCCAGTGTTTACGGGGCTATTCAAGAGCAGATGCAGCTTTTGGATGAGCAGGGTATTACTTATGGGGTGATTCCGGGAGTCAGCTCCGTATTTGCGGCAGCGGCGGCGGTGAAAAAAGAATTCACCCTACCGGAAGTAAGTCAGACCTTGATTCTTACCCGTCTCGCCGGTAGAACCCCTGTACCGGAAAAAGAAGATCTGGCACTCTTAGCTCAGCATCAGGCCAGTATGGCAATTTTCCTCAGTGTCCAGGAGATCGGCGAAGTGGTGAATACTTTGCGCCGGGGCTATCCGGCGGATACACCGGTGGCAGTGGTTTATCGAGCTAGCTGGTCAGATGAACAGATTCTTCAGGGGACCTTGGCAAATATCGAGGCCAAAGTAAAAGAAGCCGGGATTCGGAAGCATGCTCAAATCCTCGTGGGAGATTTTCTACGGGGGAATCTGGGGGTTAGATCAAAACTTTATGATCCGGAATTTACCCATGAGTACCGCCAAGGAAGCAAGTCATGAAAGCTAAAGCAGCCCTTGTGGTCTTAACAGACCAGGGTTTGGAAACTGCCCTACGGATATCGGCGAACTGGCCGGAGGGAGAAAAACCGGGACTGTGGATACACCAAAATCTAATGCAGCGACAATCTGCTCGATTCATCGGTCAGTCTGCATCGGAAGAAAGGGAAGGAAACGTCCCTGTGGTTCTGTGCAGCTTTAATAGTCTGAAGGATATAATGTCAAGACTCTGGTCAGATTGTTCCTTGTTGATCTTCATTATGGCTACGGGGATAGTGGTGCGGCAGATTGCTCCCTATATTCAGAGTAAAGATCGTGATCCGGCGGTATTGGTTCTAGATGAAAAAGGGGAGTTTGTAATTTCCTTATTATCCGGTCATTTAGGGGGGGCTAATGCCTGGGCAAAGACCATCGCCCACTGGCTCAACGCTAAGCCGGTGGTAACAACCGCTACTGATGTTCAGGGCTTAACAGCACCTGATGAGTATGCCCGGCGGTTCGGCTGGACTGTTGAGCCGGTGGCAGGGCTTAAGCAAGTGAATCGTTTTTTACTGGACCAGGGTTATTTAAAGGTCTGGACAGATTGTCTACCGGAGGAACATCCTTTAAGACAAGATGCAAATTACCTCTTTCTTGAGGATCGGGATAAGGAACAAGCACATCTTTGGATAACGATTCAGGATTCTCTTCTGAAAGACGCACACCGGCAGGATCTAATAGTGCAAGACAGCAAAATCTGTGGCGGGCAATCGCCAAAGGTTCTGTTGGAAGTCGGTCTAATCGATAAGGAAGACCAAGAGCAGACCAATCCTCTCCTCTTGATACCGCGGATCTTTAGTGTTGGGGTGGGTTGCCGCAGGGGAGCAAGCAAGGAGCAGATTATTGAGGCGATTGAGTTAAGCTTAAGGAAATTAGGGATTTCCCCCAAAAGCATCCGGGGGCTGTATAGCATCCGCTTAAAGGCAGATGAATCAGGGATAATCGAGGCTGCTCAAACTTTTGGAGTGCCTTTCCGAACTTTTTTAACTGAAGAAGTTCAAGCCATAAATGAAAAACTGAAGCTGGAATCCTCGGAATTTGTCAAAGAAAAGATAGGAGTGGATGGGGTATGCGAAGCAGCGAGCTTACTGGGAACCCAACTGGGGGAATTAATTCTTACCAAGCAGAAGTGGAACGGGGTCACGGTGGCCATCAGCCAGGAAAGATCTTGGTGGTAGGAATTGGCCCCGGCGATGAAGCGCATATGACAAAACGAGTTCTTGATCTGTGGAATGAAGTGGAAGTAATCGCCGGCTATAAGACTTATATTGATCTGATTCGTCCTTGGATTGGTGGGAAAGAAGTAGTTGCCACCGGTATGAGGCAGGAGATTGATCGCTGCCGGGAGGTAGTGGAACTTGCTTTAGCAGGGCGTCGGGTTGCTCTGGTCAGCAGTGGGGATGCCGGGGTCTATGGGATGGCGGGAATTCTCATTGAGTGCTTGGAAGAGAAAAATGCCCTGGATATGCCTTTGGAGATTATTCCCGGAGTCAGCGCCGCCAACGCGGCAGCCTCCATGCTGGGTGCTCCTTTAATGCATGATTTTGCCGTGATCAGTCTTAGTGATCTGCTTACTCCTTGGGAAGTAATTCAAAAACGGGTTAAACTGGCCGCCGAAGGGGATTTTGTTATGGCTATTTATAACCCAAAAAGCAAAGGGCGGCAGGATCAAATCGAATGGGTCCGGGAAGCAGTCCTTGAATACCGCCATCCCGAAACACCGGTGGGAATAGTTAAGGAAGCCTTACGAGGCGAATCTGAAGTGATTATAACGACACTCGAGGAGTTTACCAACTCTCCCATTGATATGTTGACCACGGTCATCATCGGCAATTCTCACACTCGGGTAATTGGGCCATATATGGTTACTCCCAGAGGATATGTTCTATGAACTTTTTCGTCTTGGCAGGGACAGAGGACGGGAGAAAACTGGCTTTGGAGTTACAACAGCGGGATCATCGGGTGTCCCTTTCCACTTTAACAGAATATGGAGCGGAAATTGCTGTGCAATATGGGCTGGAGGCACGCTCAGGTGCCCTTGACGAAGATTCTTTACGGGAAATTCTTCGGCAACAGGAAGTCCATGGACTCATCGATGCTACCCACCCTTATGCCCGGACTATTCAGGGCCTGGCTCGTCGGATAGCCGCTGAGGTGGGGGTGCCCTATTTTCGGTGGGAACGTCCTCCCGGGAAGTATCCCATTCATGCCCTCATTCATTTCGTGCCGGACCTGGAAAAGGCTGGACAATTGGCAGCCGGATTTGGGAAAAGAATCTTTTTAAGCACAGGTAGTAAGAACCTCCAGGACTGGCTAAACCAGCCGGAATTACAGAATTGCGAAATATTTGCGCGGGTACTCCCCACCGCACAGGTTCTAACTCAGTGCGAAGAGTTGGGATTAAAGCCTAACCGGATTATAGCCATGCAGGGGCCCTTTTCGCAAAAGTTTAATGAGGCTCTTTGGGAACAACTGAAGATCGATGTGGTGATTACTAAGGAAAGCGGCTCTATTGGTGGAACTCTTGAGAAAGTGCAGGCCTGTCTTGAGCTTAAGATACCGGTTATTATTTTGGCACGGCCCCAGGTAGGGACTAGTAATGATTCGGGGAGCGTTTTTGTGTCGGTAGAAGACTTCATTAGAAAGGTGGAAGAGGCACTTGGATACTGAAATTATACTTTTAGGACATGGGAGTCGCCGGGGTGAAGCCAACCAAGGATTAGTTGAGGTGGCACGAAAAGTCAGTAGTATTTTAGGGAAAGAAGTAGCACCTGTTTTTATGGCCCATCAGGCCCCCAGTCTGCCGGAGGGAGTATTGGCGAAGATTGAGCAAGGAGCAAAGAAAATAATCATCATGCCATTGTTCTTGTTTCGCGGAGTCCATGTAACGGTGGATGTCCATGAGGAGATTCGGGAGATTCGGGAAAAATACCCTGATGTGGTGATTGAGTTTACCCAGGAATTAGGTGCGGATGATGCAATTGCTCAGTTGGCCAGCCTGAGAATTAAGGAGGCCATGGGGAGATGAACGGATTTAGCACTGATCCTCTCCGGATCGAGCGGGAAAGTATGCGCATCATTCATGGCTACCTGAAATTGCCCTGGACCGAACAGGAGTTAAAGGTTGTGGAGCGTTGTATTCATACCAGTGGCGACCCTACCCTGGAGTCGGTTATTCGTATCCACCCTCTGGCTATAGAAGAAGGGCTAAAGGCCTTAAAGCAAGGGGCCCCTGTCATTACGGATGTAGAAATGGTAAGAGCCGGGATTGCTAAAAAGCAATTAGCAGAACTAGGTGGGACGGCTGAGTGCTTTCTCAGTGATCCAAGGGTCCCTGAAAAAGCAGCCGAACGGGGAATTACTCGTTCTATGGCGGCCCTGCGCTTAAACAAAGAGCGGCTAAAAGGGGCTGTTGTTGCCATTGGCAATGCCCCCACGGCCTTATTGGAAGTATTGGAGTTGGCAAAGGATCCAAACTCCCGGCCGGCCTTGATCGTGGGTATACCTGTTGGCTTTGTGGGAGCTAAGGAATCCAAGGATCTTTTGTGGGAAGACCATAAGGAATATCCATCCATCACAATTTTAGGCAACCGAGGTGGTAGTCCCCTGGCAGCGACCTGTGTCAACGCCCTGATCTATTTGGCCGTAAAACGGGAAATCTGAATATTTTCATCCTAGACATGGGTTTGTCATCCTAGACATGGGTCTGTCATCCTAGGCATGGGTTTGTCATCCTGAACGTAGTGAAGGATCTTCTCGTGGCCCAAGATTCTTCGCTGGTGCTCAGAATGACAGTTAACGTTACGATACTAGGGGTAAAATTAATGAGCAGTTGTCTACTGTAGCATACGGGGGGTGAAAGCATGGGAGGAGAAAAAGCGGTAGAGGAAAGAATCGGGGCGGTACAGCAGGAAAAGCAAAGGGCTGCCCGCCTAATGATTCAAGGGACTTCTTCCAATGTCGGGAAAAGCGTGCTGGCGGCAGCTTTTTGTCGGATTTTTTATCAGGAGGGCTATCGGGTAGCTCCATTTAAGGCGCAGAATATGGCCTTGAATTCTTTTATTACTCGTACCGGCGGAGAAATGGGCAGAGCCCAAGTAGTTCAAGCCCAGGCAGCAGGATTGGAGCCGGATGTCCGGATGAATCCGGTTCTGTTGAAGCCCACGGGCCCTACGGGATCTCAGGTAATCGTTCTGGGCAAGGCTCAAGGGAACCTTTCAGCCCAGAAATATCACGGGGATTACCAAAAAAACACTTGGCCCATTGTCGAAAAGGCCCTCCATGAACTGATTGAGGAAAACGAGATCCTCATTATCGAGGGGGCAGGAAGTCCGGCCGAAGTGAATCTCAAACAAAATGATATCGTCAATATGCGGGTTGCTAAGGAAGCCGGCGCACCTGTTCTTTTGGTAGCGGATATCGATCGGGGCGGGGCTTTAGCCTCCGTAGTGGGTACCCTGGAACTGTTAGAACCGGATGAGCGGGAACTCGTCAGGGGCATTGTCTTAAATAAATTCCGCGGGGATCTTAAGCTTTTGCAACCTGCACTGGATTTTCTTGAAGAAAGAACGGGAATTCCCGTGGTGGGGGTCGTTCCTTTCTATACTGATTTTAAAATTCCCGAGGAAGATTCTGTGGTTATTGAAGAACGCAAAGGAAACAAACCCAATAAGGAGAGTGATAGGGGAGCAACCTTAGATATAGCAGTAATCCGCTTGCCCTATTTATCTAACTTTACAGATTTTGATCCCTTGGAGGACGAGCTTGACGTCTGTCTCCGCTATGTCCGAGAAGCAACGGAGTTGGGGCGGCCCGACTGTGTAATCATTCCCGGCAGTAAAAATACTCTATCTGATCTGCGCTTTTTAGGAGATAGTGGTCTGGGAGAAAGAATTCTAACTCTCTGGAAAGAAAATATTCCGGTTATCGGTATTTGCGGCGGCTATCAAATGCTGGGGCGGGTGGTGCGCGATCCTTTACGGACCGAATCGGATCTGGAGGAAATCGCCGGTTTAGGAATTCTGCCCATGGATACGGAGTTTTCCTTAAATAAGTACACTGTACAAAGTCGGGGTAAGGTGCAAGGAAAGGGGCTGTTTTTTGAACGCTGCCAAGGAGCGGAAATCCTGGGCTATGAGATCCATATGGGACGCTCCGAGGTCGAAGGAGAGTTTCTTTTCGCTATTGAAGCTCAGGGAGAAAGCTACGGGGATGGCTTGTTGGCAGGAAGCGCTTTTGGCACATATATCCATGGTATTTTTGATAATGATACTTTCCGTACAGCCTTCCTGGAGTGGCTTTGGGAAAATAAAGGACAGCAGAGACCTGTGGAAAAAAGTCTATCCCAAGCGGCTATCCGGGAACAAGCCTTTAATGAGCTGGCGGATTGGGTGAGGAAAAGTGTCAATATGGAAAAGATCCGTGCCATTATGGGCATATAGAGGATGGGCTTTGTCATGTTCATATTGAACCCATTACAATTCAGTTTGGGATTTCTTTTTGATCAGGTTGTGGGCGATCCCCCTAAGTGGCCTCATCCTGTCATCGCCATGGGGAAGATTATCGCCTGGTACGAAAAAAAGTTCAATCACGGTAGTGCCCAGGCCCGCCGCCTTAAGGGGGCATTGCTGACCATACTCTTGGTAGTGGGGAGCTTTCTGACGGCAGCCGGTTTACTTTGGATGACCAAGGAAATATCGGCGTTTTTAGGTTTGGTTGTAGAGGTAATGATTATCGGTTCTACTTTGGCTGGGAAATCCCTTTTAGATGCGGGGAGTCAAGTGCTTAAGCCCTTACGGGAGGGCAATCTGGAAGAAGCCCGAACCAAGCTGGGCCGGTTTGTCAGCCGGGACACCGCCAAGCTTACGGAAGGTGAAATTGCCCGGGGGACGGTTGAAACTTTAGCGGAGAACTTTGTCGATGGAATTCTATCACCGCTCTTTTTTATGGTAATCGGCGGGGCCCCTTTAGCCATGGCTTTTAAAGCGGTAAGCACTCTCGATTCCATGATAGGGTATCGCAACGAGCGTTATGAGGACTTTGGGTGGTTTGCCGCTCGGGCGGACGATTGGGCAAATTATCTTCCCGCGCGCCTTTCGGTGGTGATTCTTCTTTTAGCCGGTCTAATTTATAAACGGCCGGTTGGACATGCTCTAAGGGTCTGGAGAAGAGACGCCAAGTCCCATCCCAGTCCCAATGGCGGCAACCCGGAAAGCATAGTGGCAGGACTATTGGAAGTCCAATTGGGCGGGAAGAATGTCTATCATGGCCGGATTCAGCACCGTGCCGAAATGGGGGATCCCCTCCATGAATTAACCTGGCGGGATATTGAAAATTGTCGGAAGCTAATTCGGCTGGGAACCTGGCTTGCTTTTGGCTTGCTCCTTGGGCTTATTGTCATAATTTAGAACAGACTAGTAGTTTAGGGAATCGATTATCATTAACACATAGATCGAGGTGACACTCATGGGTTTTCAATTGCCCCCCCGTATCCTCATCGCCGGGACCCACAGTGGTGTGGGAAAAACAACCATTGCCACCGGGATCATGGCAGCCTTGACGGAGAATGGGCATCCTGTTCAAGCCTACAAGGTCGGTCCCGATTATATTGATCCCAGCTACCATACCCTAGCCACCGGTCGGCCATCCCGGAATCTGGATCGTTTCATGCTTAGGGAGGAATTGCTCCCCGTCTTTACCAGAAGTGCTCAAAATAGCTGGGCCGTTATTGAAGGGGTCATGGGGCTTTTCGATGGGGTGTCGGGAACCAAGGGGTATGGAAGCAGCGGGGATATTGCCAAGTTGCTTCAGGCTCCTGTGATTTTGATAGTGGATGCAGGGAATATGTCACGAAGTGCGGCGGCTATGGTCCACGGTTTTTGCAATTTTGATCCGGAGTTAAAGATTGCCGGAGTCATTCTTAATCGGGTAAAATCTCATGCTCAGGAAACCCTATTGCGGGATGCCTTACAGGAGATTGAAATGCCGATTCTTGGGGTGCTTCCCAAAGAGGAAAGAATCCGTTTACCGGAAAGGCACTTAGGTCTGGTTCCTTCTCAAGAGAAATCCTTCCCCAGGGATTTTTTTAAAGAATTGATCCAAGTTATTTCTCGCCATATTGATCTGGACAAGATTCAAGATATTATGTTAACTCGTCAGGGAGAAGAGAATAAAGAATCTCCGGAAGAAACACATAATACGGAAATAGTTTCCGCGGAAATAATAAAGGTCAACAACGCCATAGGGAAAGGTCGGTCTTTGCGTTTGGGTGTAGCTTGGGATGAGGCCTTCTCCTTCTACTATCGGGATGCCTTGGATTATGCAGAAAGTCTAGGCTTTACCTTGGTCCCTTTTAGCCCTCTCCATGATGTTGCCTTACCGCAGGATTTGGATGGCCTCTTCTTTGGAGGGGGGTTCCCGGAACTTCATATGAACAAACTATATAATAATCAGAACTTCATGGAATCCTTGCGGGAATTTTCTAATTCCGGAAAAACCATTTACGCAGAGTGTGGGGGCTATATGTATCTAGGTCAACAGATCACCAATTTTGCGGGGGAAACTTACCCGATGGCCGGACTTATACCTATTCAGTCGGAGATGACAAAAAAACTACAAGGAATGGGCTATCGCAAGGGAATTTTTAAAGGGAACAATTTTCTAGGGAGCGTAGGAACTGAGGTTTATGGGCATGAATTTCATTATTCAGCAGTCCAATTTACGGACACTATAGATTCAAGCCATTGTGCCGCCTATGAATTATATAAGGGAGAACAAGCAGTGAGGTTGGATGGCTACGCTAAAGAGAATATATTGGCCTCTTATCTTCATATAAATTTTGCCGGTCATCCTCAGCTTCTGGAGAGATGGGCTGTGCATATTCGACAAGGAGCAGCTGGATGATTCGAGTGTATACCGGCAAAGGAAAGGGAAAAACCACCTCAGGTCTAGGTGATGCGCTTTTGGCTTATTCTCAGGGAAAAGAAGTACTGATCGTACAATTTTTGAAGGGTAGCACATATATGGGAGAGATTTGTGGGCTTTCCCGTTTAGGTATCCCCTTAATCCAGTTGGGAGTAGGGTGCCGTTGGTCGGCTATGATCCGCACAGGCTTAACCCGTTGTAAGGGATGTGGGGAATGTTTTCGCTTGAATAGAGATCCCCAGGTGGCAGCTCCTCTCGTAGCCCAAGGGGTAGAGTATATAAAGGAGCACCTCCGGAATCCAAGACTTGGGTTAATTGTTCTCGACGAAGTGAGTCATGCTTTGAATAAGGATTTTCTAAAAAGCGATGTCCTAATTGATCTGATTAACCAAGAACGGAAAAACTTGGATTGGATTCTCACGGGGCGGGATATGCCACAAGAATTGCAACCTATTGTGGAGGAATGGTGGGAACTTAACCCGGAAAAGCATCCTTTTCAAATCGGAATTAAGAGTCGTAGGGGGATTGAGTATTGATGAAAGGTTATACCGGTTGGGCAAAATGTCCTGGAACTTGCGGAGAATGGGTTCAAGGGACTAATAATGGTGTACCCTTTCTTATCGGTTGCCCTATAAACCGTTATGTGGAAGCTGGAGCTGAGATTAGGCTGAAGGTTCCGAAGGAATTTAGCAAAACATTAGATAATGATCGACAACTTTGGGAATTGCCCCCTGACAAAACCAAAACCCGCCAGGCGTTAGAGCGATTTGCTAGGGAAATGAAGCTATCTCCCTTTAGGACCAAGATTCACTTTACTTCTCAGCTACTCATAGGGAAAGGAATGGCTAGCTCGACAGCAGATATGGTAGCAGCCCTGGGGGCTGTAGCACATGCCTTAGAGATTCCCTGGAAGGAAGAGTGGATAGCGCGCCTCGTTCTCAAGATTGAACCAACAGATCCCGTAATGTTTCACCAGATTACTGAATTTGCTCACCGGGATGGAAGTTATCTGAAGCATCTCGGTCATAATATCAAAGCCCAGCTGTTGATATTGGATTGGTGAGGCGTGCTAGACACGGAAACCTTCAATGCCAGGGGGGATCTTAAGGTTCATTATCGAAAGACGGAACAGGATATAAAGCGGGCTCTTGCACTTTTTTATGAGGGAATGGCTAAGAAAGATTTAGAAATTATGGCTCTGGCCAGCACTATCAGTGCCCGATGCAATCAGGAGATCAACCCTAAGCCCGCTTTTGAAGCCTTTCTTTCCTGGGTGATGGATCAAGGGGGGCTGGGAGTGATCACTGCTCATAGTGGCACTTTGTTAGCAGGAATATTTCCTGGAGATTTTCCATTACGGGAAAGAAATATTATCCTCGGGGAGGCGAAAGATAATTTCCGGCCGGAAATGACGGAATGGGTCGAGACTTGTCAAGGAGGAATAGAAGGGGGAAAGGAAGATGCACGGTGGGAATCTATTAGAAGCTCAGGAGCTATATGGAAGGCGGAGGTTTATTGATTTATCTGCCAACATCAATCCTTTTGGGCCTCCTGAAGGGGTCTGGGAAGCTCTGCATGGAGCTATAAAAGAGATTATCCATTACCCGGACCCCCAATATCGACGGCTCAGGCACAAGCTAGCCCAAAGGTTTGCTCTATCCGAAGAGGAGATAATCTTAGGCAATGGAGCCGGGGAGCTTATATATCTGATTCTTCATAGCTTACGCCCTCAAAAAGTGCTGATACCACAACCGGCTTTTAGTGAATATGAGCGAGCGGCCAGAGCCTGTGGAGCAGAAATATGCACATTGAATATCGGAGTTGGGGGTTGGCGAAATTTTACCTTGCAAAATTCAGCTTCGGGGAATGAAGATTGGGAACATAGAATTAAGGAATGCCGGCTTCTCTTTCTCAATTCGCCTCATAATCCCACCGGCAGCTTTTTGAAGAGAGAGGGTTTTGAGGAGATTCTGAGTTGTGCCAATGAGTATGGGACTTGGGTAGTCCTGGATGAATCATTTGTAGATTTTCTGGATGATGGAAACCGCTGGTCCGGCAGGGAGTATTTAAGGAAGTACCCAAATCTATTGGTTCTGTATTCTTTGACCAAATTTTATGCTATACCGGGACTTCGTTTAGGTGCCGCCTTTGCCGGATCTCAAATAGTTAAGCGCCTTAAGGAACACCAAGATCCCTGGGCAGTTAATGTTTTGGCTGAGGAGGCGGGATTAGCGGCCCTTAATGATCGGGAATTCGGGACACGGGTAAGAAAACTTCTTCATGAGAGCAAAGGGGCTTTTTATGAAGGGTTTGCCGAAGGGATGTTCTCAGAATTACGTTTATACTCCAGTGATGTTAATTTTGCCTTAATCCAAGTATTAGGCGAACAGGGTGACCAAAGCAAGCGGAAAAGAGAAATTATCGAAAAGTTAGGGCGGCAAGGAATCTTGGTTAGGGATTGTAGCAATTTCCGGGGTCTAGAGAGTGGGTATATAAGAGTAGCCATAAAAGATAAAGAAAATATGCAAGCTCTCCTAATGGGACTAAAAGGCCTATAGGCAATTTGAAAGTGGGGCATTTGAGGGTTTCCGGTTTGTCACCTTATTTTGATTTAAAGCATAGAATAGATTAGACAAGCAACCAATGCCTAAACCCCGAAAAGGAGTGAATATTGGATGTCACATGAAAGAATTGGAACAGTAATTGTTAATTCCTTTATTTTAGCCCTGATAGTATTCATTGTTGCCGTCCTTTTATTCGTATAATTTAGCCAAATTAATTTTCCTGAGGCCGTGTAAGGGAACCTTAGGTTCCCTAAGCATGGCTTTTTTATATTTAAGCATAAGCAAGAATTTTTATAAAAAATAAATTCTTTCACAAAACGCTAGACATTAGTTTAGTTTAGACTTATAATAAATATAAACAATGGTGCCGCATATACTTAACTAAGTACATCAAAAAATTAAAAGGTAAGGGGGAAACAAAGTTGAGCGAACTGATCTTATCGAGGCTACAGTTTGCGGTGACAACATCTTATCACTTTTTATTTGTCCCGCTCACGCTAGGGCTGTCGGTCCTAGTTGCCCTCATGGAGACTTGGTACGTGAAAACAGGGGATGAAACCTACAAGAAGATGGCCAAGTTTTGGGGCAAGCTCTTTTTGATTAACTTCGCCATGGGTGTGGTTACGGGTCTGGTTCAAGAATTCCAGTTTGGCATGAACTGGTCTGAGTATTCAAGATTTATGGGGGATATCTTTGGAGCACCATTGGCTATTGAAGCCCTATTAGCATTCTTCATTGAATCGACCTTCTTAGGTGTCTGGATTTTTGGCTGGGATAAATTATCCAAGAAGGCCCATTGTTTAAGCATTTGGCTTGTAGCTATTGCCAGTAATTTATCAGCTTTATGGATTTTGATTGCCAACTCCTTTATGCAAGAGCCTGTTGGCTATGTGCTGCGGAATGGCCGGGCGGAAATGGTGGATTTCCTAGCTGTAGTGACTAATAAACATGTTTTTTACCAATTTCCTCATACGGTGCTAAGTGGATTTACTACGGCAGCCTTCTTTGTTCTTGGTGTCAGTGCTTATCACCTCTTAAAAAAGCAATACGCAGATGTTTTTCTGCGGTCGATGAAATTTGCCTTGGTTTTTGGCATTATAAGTGTTTTCGGTGTCGCCGGCATAGGTCACTCCCAGGGAATGCACCTCGTCGAAGTTCAGCCTATGAAAATGGCGGCAACAGAAGCTCATTGGGAAACAGAGAACCCGGCCGGACTCAATTTATTTGCAATTATTGATAACGAAAATAAGGAAAACAGTTTTGAAATCAAAATACCAAGGATGTTGAGTTTCCTGTCCTATGGGTCTTTCACAGGAGAGGTTAAAGGAATTAACGATTTACAAGCGGAAGCGGTGCAACAACATGGTGAAGGTAATTATATTCCACCGGTGACTTCCCTCTTTTGGTCCTTCCGCATTATGGTGGGAGTAGGCACTTTGTTAGTCCTAGTCATTTTAGCAGGGGCCTTCCTGTATAAGACCAAGCGTCTTGCCAATACCGGTTGGTTCCTAAAGCTTCTGCTCTGGATGATTCCACTTCCCTATATTGCCAATCTAACCGGTTGGTATATGGCTGAAGCGGGAAGACAACCCTGGATCGTCTATGGCTTACAAAAAACTGCTAATGGTCTTTCCACATCGGTGTCGGCAGGGTATATCTGGATTAGTTTGATAGGATTTACTTTGCTTTATGGTGTTTTGGCCATTGTCGATGTATACCTCATAAGCAAATTCGTCAAGCGGGGGCCGGTTGAGACAGAGGACACGGATTCCTCCACTGATGTAACGAAGGGGGCATCATTATGGACTTAAACATTCTATGGTTTATCCTGATTTCCGTTTTATTTATTGGTTTCTTCTTTCTTGAAGGTTTTGATTTCGGAGTAGGGGTTCTTTTGCCGTTCATGGGTAAAAATGATACCGAAAGGCGAATAATTATTAATACTATCGGCCCGGTCTGGGATGGTAATGAAGTTTGGTTGATCACTGCCGGCGGTGCCATCTTCGCAGCTTTTCCCAATTGGTATGCGACCCTTTTCAGCGGTTTCTATCTTGCACTTTTCTTCATCTTGGTGGCCTTAATAATTCGCGGTGTCGCCTTTGAATTCCGTAGCAGTGATCGCTCGCCCAGGTGGCGTTCCTTATGGGATTGGGGCCTCTTTGCCGGTAGTCTCTTAAATGCAATTCTCTGGGGAGTGGCAGTAACTAATATTCTGCGTGGTGTCCCCATCAATGCCGAGATGCAATATGCAGGTACCTTCTTTGATCTACTGTCACCTTACACCCTGATCGGTGGCTTAACTACGCTTTGCTTATTTACTCTTCATGGCGCACTCTATCTGACCTTAAAGACAGAGGAGACAATGGTTGAACGGGCTTGGGGAATAGCCAAAACTGTGGGCTTGATCGCCTTAGTGGTACTGGTTGTTCTAGCTGTAATGACCTATTTGCAAACTGATCTCTTCGCTAGTACCTTGGCAACCATTGGCATCCTGGTTTGTGCGGTGGCGATGATCCTAACAGTATTAATGATCTTTAAGAAAAAGAGCGGTATTGCCTTCATTACCAGCGGTTTAACAATAGCCACTTTAGTGGTTTCTGTGTTTGCCGGTCTTTTCCCACGGGTGATGGTTTCCAGCTTAGATCCTAATTGGAGTTTGACCATCTATAATGCTTCTTCCAGTCCATATACCTTAAAGATCATGACCATTGTAGCCTTGACTCTGGTTCCCATTGTTTTGGCTTATCAGATTTGGACTTACTGGGTCTTCCGCAAACGTATTACAGCTAAAAACATTCATTATTAATTAGCTAAGGTAATAGAACAAATTAATTAACCCCTGAAGATTTAGGATTAAAACTTGTAGTCAAAAACATTAATCTTACTGGCTGAAAAGGACGACTTGAGTTAAACTATAAAATAAAGGATTTTATTAACGATATTAGAATTCGATAAGGGGGTGGGGGCAAGTTTTTACTTGCCCCTTTTAAAATTATGCTTGATAAGCGTTTGCTAAGAGAAGGAAAGGATGTTAAAGGATATCTGCTTGGTAATATAGCCCTTGGGATAGGGCAAGCCTTTTTGGCTATTGCTCAAGCCTATCTCCTTTCACAGGTCATTGCCCAGGTCTTTTTGGCGAATGTTCCTTTGGTAGAAGTTAAAAGCTATCTTCTTTGGCTAATTGGTATTATTTGTGTGCGGGCTATTTGCCAATACTTTAGTGAGATAACGGCCCGTGAAGCAGCCATTCGGGTTAAAGAAAGATTAAGAGAGCGTTTTTTGCAGAAGATCGCCTCTCTTGGCCCCCTATTTGCAAGGGGAGAACGAGCAGGGGAGCTGTTGAATACGGCTGTTGAGGGAATTGAGGCTTTAGAGGATTATTTTGCTCGCTATCTACCCCAACTTGTCCTAGCCCTTTTCGTACCATTATTTACTTTGGCTTTTGTCTTTCCGAAAGACTTTAATTCGGGACTTGTTTTAATCTTAACCGGTCCCCTGATTCCTTTTTTCATGATCCTGATTGGTAAACTCGCTGAGAAAAAATCCTTGCGGCAATGGCAAAGCCTAAGTCGGATGAGCGCTCACTTTTTAGATATGCTGCAAGGCTTAACCACTCTAAAGTTATTTGGCCGGAGTAAGGAACAAGCTGCGGTGATTGGCCGAGTCAGTGAAGCCTTTCGAAAAAATACCATTAGCGTAATGAAAGTAGCTTTTCTATCTGCCTTTGTCTTGGAGTTTATGGCTATGATCAGTACAGCAATTATTGCCGTAAACTTGGGCATCCGCTTAATCAAGGGGACAGTACCTTACGCTGAAGCGCTTTTCATTTTGATTCTGGCACCGGAGTTTTATCAGCCCTTGCGGACCTTGGGCCTATTCTTTCATGCCCGGCTTTCCGGAGCTAATGCCGCCAATCGGATATTTGAAATCATAGAACTAGAGGATGAGTTAAGCGAAGTTCATCCTTCATCAAAAGGTAAAGAAGTCTGCTTAGATAATACCGATGCAGAGAAAGAATTGGCTAACGCAAAGGAAATAAAGCTTGAATTTCAGCAGGTAGAGCTTTCCTATGAGAAGGATGGCGACAGGGCGTTAAAGGATATAGATTTGTTAGTCCGGCCTGGGGAGCGGATCGCTTTGATTGGTCCCAGCGGTGCGGGAAAAAGTTCTGTTCTGCAGCTTATTCTTCGCTTCGCTGAACCGACAAGGGGGCAAATACTGGTTAACGACCATGCTTTGACTGAGGTATCTGCTGAAGTGTGGCGTGAATTGATATCCTATGTCCCGCAAAAACCCTATCTTTTTGCCGGAACCATCCTGGACAATCTTCGCTTTGCCAAACCAAGTGCAACCTTGGACCAGATAGTAGAGGCATCCCGGCAGGCTAAAGTCCATGAGTTTATTGAACAATTCCCTAGGGGCTATCACACAATAATTGGAGAAGGGGGTGCTCGTTTAAGCGGTGGGCAAGCCCAGCGTTTAGCCGTTGCCCGGGCATTCCTTAAAGATTCTCCTTTATTGTTATTGGATGAAGTGACCAGTGGCTTGGACATAGACAACGAGAAGGAAGTGCTGGCGGCACTGGAGCATCTTTGCCAAGCTCGCACCGTAATCTTTACTACCCATCAGATGAGGACCACAATTCAAGCAGATCGGATTATTGTACTGGAGAAGGGGATGATCATAGAACAGGGTTCCCCTCAAGACTTGATGGATGCTGATGGATTATTTACGCGCTTTTGGACAGTAGATAGGGGGTAAGGGGAATGAAAAATCTATGGTGGTTGATTAAAGAGATTGTCCCCTTTTGGCCGAGATTGTGCTTAGCTCTCCTGCTCAGTGCCCTGACCATCTCCAGTCATATCGGTTTAATGTCGGCATCTTCTTATTTGTTGGCGAGAGCGGCACTTCAGCCGGGCATCATGGACCTGATGATTACCATTGTGGGAGTACGCTTCTTTGGCATTTCCCGAGCAGTGTTTCGCTACTTTGAACGTCTGATTTCTCATGATGTAACTTTTCGAGTCCTTAGCCGAATACGGGTTATCGTTTACAACGGGGTTGAGCCCTTAGCCCCTGCCCACCTTAAAGACTTTCGCAATGGTGACTTGCTCAGCCGGATTGTCGGCGATGTAGAGGTTCAGCAGAATTTATTGCTTAGAGTTGTTTTTCCTCCCTTAGTCGCTTTTTTGGTTTTATTCGGCTATGGAGGATTCCTTGCTCGTTTTGATCAAGGCTTTACTTATATTTTAGCGGGATTCTTTCTGGCTGCCGGAGTGATTTTGCCCTACCTTGTCCGGATGTTAAGTCGTGGTATTGGTCAGATGAAGGTGCAAGCTAAAGCTAAAATGCAAACCCACATCTTAGATTCTTTACAGGGAATGCCGGAGATGCTGGCCTTCGGTCAAAAGGCAATGATTTTCCAACGGATTCAGGCGGCTCAAAAAGATTTAAGTGAGTCTGATCGGAAAATGGCTAGGGTAACAGGAATATCCAATGCCCTCATGGGGTTGCTGGCCAATTTAGGTATGCTGGCCGTTTTGGCTCTGGGGATTATGCTGGTGGAGAAAGGGCAACTGAACGGAGTTCTGCTAGGGATGTTGGCATTGGGTGTCTTAAGCAGCTTTGAGGCGGTTGCACCCTTAACCGTTAGCCAACATTATTTTGAAGAAACTCAAGTGGCTGGTCAGCGACTTAAGGACTTAATCGAAAAAGGACAAAAGGTTACTGAAGAAAAAAATAACTATCAGCATGATGCTTACAGTTTTGATGCTGAACACCCTGAGAATAATCATGCTAATAATATGAACGACCCATCTAACTCCTTAAGTCCTATAATCGAGGTAAAGAATGTTTGTTTTCGCTATGAACAAGAAGAACCCTGGGCTTTGGAAGACATATCCTTTGAAGTCCCCAAAGGAAAAAGAATTGGCATAGTCGGACCAAGCGGAGCGGGTAAAAGCAGTGTAGTTAACCTATTGCTGGGTTTTTGGGAACATCAGGCAGGTGTCGTTCGCTTCGGTGGTAAGGACGTAAGTAAAGTAAGTCCTGAATTTATACGGGAACAAGTTGCTGTTGTGACCCAAAAAGCTTATCTTTTTCATGCCACTGTCAGGGAGAATCTATTGCTGGCAAAGCCCGATGCAACTGATGAAGAGCTATTTGAGGCTGCCCGCAGGGCCAAGATCCATGATTTTATTCTAACTCTTCCCCAAGGTTACGACAGTTTGATTGGCGATCAGGGGATGAAACTTTCGGGGGGACAACAGCAGCGTCTAGCTCTTGCCCGTGTCCTATTAAAAAAAGCCCCGATTATAATCTTAGATGAGGCTACTAATGGCCTTGATCCGATTACAGAACAAGAGCTTAGAAAGGAATTATTTACTTTGATGGAGGGGCGAACCTTTATTGTGATTACGCACCATCTGGACTTTATCAAGGACATGGATGAAATAATTGTCCTGAAAAAGGGAAGGATTGTCGAAAATGGAACCCATGATCAGCTAATGCAAAAAAAGGGAACGTATTGGAGTCAAGCAGTAAGATTATTCTAAAAAATAGAATAATTATTTATTGTTAAGAGCAATTATTTATATTAGTATATAATATAGGTAAAAAGGTAGGACAAATCTTACCCAAAATTATTATGAGGAGGAGAAAATGGAACAAACTTTAGGAACGTTATTGCCATTATATTCAGTAATTCCCTTTGTTGGTATGTTGTTATCCATTGCCTTAGGTCCTGTACTTTTTCCGAAATTTTGGCACCATCATTTTGGTAAGGTATCGGCCGGTTGGGCAGCCATCCTAGCCATTCCGTTAGTTGTTGTCTTCGGAAAACAGGGTATCGATGAGTTGCTCCATTTGCTCATAATCGACTATATTCCTTTCATTGTTCTGATTGGATCGCTTTTCACAGTTGGCGGCGGTATTTTAGTTCGCACGTCCTTAAAGGGGACAACCTGGGTTAATGCCGGTTTCTTAACTATTGGTGCGATTATCGCATCCTGGATGGGGACCACCGGGGCGGCAATGCTTTTGATTCGGCCCTTCTTGCGAGTGAACAAGGATCGCAAATATAAAGCCTTTATGGTTGTGTTTTTTATCTTTATGGTAGCTAACGTCGGCGGGGCCCTGACTCCGCTAGGTGACCCACCCCTATTTTTAGGTTTTCTCCATGGGGTACCTTTCTTTTGGACCTTGAATTTAGTTAAACCTATGATTGTAGTTCTGCTTGGACTTCTTCTCTTATATATTGCCTTTGATAAATATTATCTGGCTAAGGAACAGAAAGAAGGTGCGTCTGCTCCTGCCTCTTCCGGAGGAACGGTAGAAGCAGCTGATGGTTCCGGTGCTCCCGGAAAGAAATTGGAAATCCTCGGTGCTCAAAACTTCATTCTGCTAGCGGCTGTTATCGGTGTTATTCTTTTTAGCGGTTATGTAAAAATGGCGGAGATCTCCATCCTAGGAGTGCATATGGGGTGGCAGGATGTTATTCGTAATGTGCTGCTGGCTGCCATCATGGTGATCTCGATGAAAATAACTCCGAAAGCTATCCGCGAAGAAAACGAATATTCTTGGGGCCCGATCTTGGAGATTGTATATCTATTCTTCGGGATATTTGTTACCATGGCCCCGGCTCTGGCAATTTTAAAAGCCGGAGAAGCTGGAGCTCTTTCGTTCATTACTTCAGCAGTAAAAGAGCCTGCTCAATACTTCTGGATTGCCGGAGCGTTATCCAGCGTCCTCGACAACGCTCCCACCTATTTAACCTTCTTCAGTACCGCCTTAGGTCAGTTCTATCCGGGCATGGCCGAAGCACCGGCAGTAGCACAGTTCCTCGTAAACCAACCTATTTATCTGTTAGCTATTTCAGCGGGATCAGTGTTCTTTGGCGCTGTTACCTATATCGGTAATGCCCCTAACTTCATGGTTCGTTCCATTGCCGAGGAATCCGGCGTAAAAATGCCCAGCTTTTTCGGCTATATGTTGTATAGTGTTAGTATTCTGCTTCCCATCTTTGCCTTGGTAACCTGGATTTTCTTCCTCTAAAACGCTAACGGCATTTAGTTGAAAGATCCTGTATATTTTTTGATACCGGAAGCTAAATGTAAGAAGCAAAAACTCCCTTAGGTTAGATTAAACCTACGGGAGTTTTTTATGGGTGCGCCACGTATGGCGTTTAACATGCAGCTCAGGTTGACGCTGCCATAATGGTAGTTATAGGTTATCCCGCCTGTGGTCTTGCATATCATAATATGAAGTCGGGCTACTAATGAAGAATATTTACTAGTAGCCCGAAAACTAAATCCTTTAGGTTCACTATTAAAATAATGGAAATTCCACTTTGTACTTTAAAGAACTCTTAATTATTCATATTGCGCTTTGATGCCTTTTCCTGTTATTACAAGATGTGAATCTAAGTTTCCTGGAATAAAGAATCGCCAGCACTCGTCGTCAGTGGATTTATTTGGGAATACTTCTAAAACATAATTATCTTTAAAAAACACCTTGATTCCACCTACTTGATCGGCGGAAAGGTCCGTAACAAATAGTGGTAAACAACTATTAGACAAATTGATCCAGTCGTCAAACAAATTATTTCCGTGGATATCCCATTCAAAATCATCGTCTTCCCCCTTCCATTCTTTGCTTGGCACGTATAAATCTTTTGAGGCAACTTCAATAATATTATTCTTGATTATGCGCCATGAACATTCTAAATGGATAGCATATTGAAATACTTCTCTTTTATTTCCAAAAAAATCTTTTGCAATTGTTTTTTCACCAAAACAAAACCAAATAACATGAGCAGATCTTCCAACTTTATTTAAAGGTAGCCCAAGTAAAGGTTTTAATTTTTTCTCAATAGTACTTTTCATGCTTATCTCCTCATATAAAGACTTATTACCATCGTCCCGCTTTTATTTCTTTTGCGACTTCCTCTATTTCACGATAACCGTAATTCTGTCCACTAATAATGTCATGAAGCCTTCTGGCTTGCTTATCATTTAATTTATACTTTTTAGTAATACTATCTGTTTGTTCATTTTGCTTTGTATTTTTTCTAGGTGTTCCCTTTTTTTGTTTATCATAATCTTCATTTGATTTTTTTGCATATACCTTATACCCTACATAAACTCCTGTTCCAACGACAGCTCCACCTAGTATCACCCAGCCAACCGGATTCCATAACAATGCTGTACCAGTTCCGTAAGCAGCACCTAGTCCACTTCCTCCTAATGCTAGAGCCCCTGCAATTTTTCCATCCGGGTCCACATTATTCACTGGATCGCCATTCCCATAAGCATAAGCATTCTGGCTCAAGGGATTATCTAAGGTTCCACCATGCGGATCTCTCGATATAAACCTCGCATTATCCGGATCATAATACCGAGCCTGCAGGTAATACAGATTCGTCTCAGCATCATGGACATAGGATGTATATCTGATCGGTTGATCCTTGATTGGAGATGATCCGCCTACCGATACTATACCCCAAGGATCATAACTGTAATCCGCCACTGAATTCCCGCCGGCGTCCACGATTCTTACCACATCCCCGCGGTAGTTGGTAACATAATAATAAGTTGTTCCGGTACTGTCAGTGAGGCTAACCGGTTTGCCATTTGCCCAGGTAAAGGCATAGACTGTGGCGTTGTTGCTGGTGATGCGAATCAGGTTGGCCCCGTCATAATGATAGTTATAGGTTGTGGCTCCTACGGTTTTGGACTTTCTTAAGCCTCGGGATGGTAGGCGTAGCTGGCAATCACATTGCCGCTGTGGTCCTTGATCGCTGTAAGCTGGCCTTGCTGATCCCAGACCTATGCGAATCTTGACATAGGGGGGATTTTCCCTCGATTAGAGCATCTTTTTCCTCTTGTTAGATAACCTATACCTTTGGCCATATTATCATTTCTTCAGTATTATACAACGGTCCAAACTCAATACTTCTTAGTAAATCAAACTCAAACATAAAAGTAGTCCATATTTCTTCGCAAAAAGCTGTATCAAATGTATCATAATCCTCATACTTAATATTTTTAAATCCAGCTTCCTTTAAGCAAGAAATTGTTTCTTGCTTCGAAGTATTTATAAACTTCAATCGAAAATAATTTCTTAAACTCTTCATGGAATTTAACTTTAATTAAGATTTGATTATAATAAAACACAATCCCATTAACTAAGTCTGTTTCAGAAACTTTATTTGGTTTTCCTAATAAAATTAGTACATCCTCTTTAGACATACCAAAAATTAGATTGTCAAGACCAATTCCTATTTTAATATTCATTTATTTTACCCCTCCAATGAGTTTCTCCATTTTTCTTCTTTTGAGCATCTCTTAAAATATTTTTAATTTTATTTTCTACCTTCGTTTTTTCCCTACCAGTTGCATTTTTTAGTTTTTGTTCCAAGTCATTAATCTGCTTCTTGGCCTTTTCGAGGGCCCTCCCTGCATCTCCATGAGGGTCTCCCTTCTCGGCTGAGTTTTTTTGATATAAGCAGTATTTCAATTGATGCTATTGCATAAAGAGCAAATTCTATTCCCGCTGGAATGGCAATAGCAAACTTTCCAACGGGGTCAACGTAATTTACCGGATCATCATTTGCATAGGCATAAGCATTTTGACTTAATGGGTTGTCAAGAGTGCCTAACTCCGGATCTCTCGAAACAAACCTAGCTGTCTCCGGATCATAATACCTAGCCTGCAGATAATACAAGCTCGTCTCACTGGCATAGACATAGCTAGCATAACGAATAGGTTGTCCCACTACAGGGGACTTCTCGGAGCGACTTATACTAGTTTTAACCATCAGGATCAAATACAAGGCTCAGATTGAGGGTAAAGTCTAGAAAAAAGAAAGAGACCTAATCACAAAGATAATCAGATCTCAAAGAAGATTTAGTGAATCCTGATAGCGACACTACAAATGGTTATAACCATCCCAAGATCACTATTCACGTTTAAATGGCTCCACTTTCTTTCCAAATCCTTGTCCAGAGATATTACTCCCGCAAAATGGACAAAAGTACAGATGTCCAAGCCCACGAATATACCATTCGGTTTCGTCAAATTCTTGCGTATAGACAAGAATTTTATGCTTATAGTCAATGGTTTCGTACATATCCTTAAGTCTTTCGCAACAATAATTAATTTTCTTCACCAAAATTCCCACCTTGCTTAGGTTATAGGAAGCCTTAAATTGTTCCACTTAATTGGAATGTAGAACATTGGTATAAAAGTCTTTGGAGAAAAGAATCCGGGATTAGCTTTCTTTAACTTTTCTAATATTTTCAACTCCCTTCCTTTAGGTTCTCCGATTACTTTACCCGAGTGTTCAACAAGCTTGCCAGCACTATTAAATCGTAAATTAAATTTGCCATCTATCCAATGCAAATACTTTTTTAGATCTAATGAATAATCTGTATGCCAACTAGGGAAATTACCCGTTGGATCAACATTGTTTACTGGATCATCATTTGTATAGGCATAAGCATTTTGGCTTAATGGATTGTCAAGAGTGCCTAACTCTGGATCCCTAGAAACAAACCTAGCCGTTTCAGGATCATAATATCTAGCCTGCAGATAATACAAGCTTGTCTCACTGTCATAGACATAGCTGGCATAACGAATGGGTTGGCCGACTACAGTGGAGTTCTCGGACTTGGAAAGCAGTTTACCCCAGGGATCATAGCTATAGCTTGCTACGGCTGTGCCATTTCCATCCATAATCCGTACCAATGTGAGGTAAAGTGGGCCATTTGACCAAGGAGCGAGTTTTACCAATGGTTGCATCATGTCCCACATAAAGGCGATCATGATTATGATAGTTATAGGTTGGATAATTGCTGGCGATATAGGTGTCTTGGGCATTAAAATAATCGATCCATGGATCGATGGTGACAGGATATACTCTTTCCGGAGCAGTGAGATAGTTTTCATCAGCGGTTACTGTTAAGATAAAGCCATCTGTTGTGGGCTGAATTTCCTGAGTTACCTCTTGGGAGATGATGCCTTCCTGTTCTTTATTGGAGTCAAACATATAAGGACGAGGGATGGTAAATAGGAAATTACCACTGGATTTATCCTTGAATTCGATGGAACCGTCTTCTTTTTTCTCGGCGGTAATTCCTTGGGATTTGATAAGGAACGCAAAGGAGTTTTTCCCTTGATAAGAATCGAGGATAATATTTTCCTTGACCTTGGAGCCATCGACAATGTATTCAAACGTAACTCCGGGGTAAAGGTTCTTTAATTTAGCACTATTTCCTTTGAATTCGTTCTTTGATGCTTGGGGATTAACATGGAATTTTGCTTTACCCTTATTTACCGGTGTATTAGCTAAACTAAACTGGATATCCTTTCCGGCTATTGAATAATCGAAGAGATGAGTGGAATCCTTAGCGGACTTAGTTTCTTTGGGAAGCTTGACTTTAAATTTATTGTTCTTGTTGGTTACTGTTTGTTTGTCAGCCGTTTCTTGCAGGGTATTATCGATCTCCAGCCACTCATTCTCTTTAAGATAATGAATTGGTTCGGAATGAACTTCGGCTGTTAAGGTACCATCAGGATTACCATAAACCTTCGTAGTTTCGTTGCGATACCAGGGAAGTTCCACCGGTTGGGGCTGATAGACTGAAGCCTTTTCAGCTGCTTTAACTTCGGATAAAGGAAAACTGGGAACTAATGTGGTAAAGAGAACCGTAAAAATGAGCAGAACACTATTGAGTTTTAACCAACGCATCTTGGGATTTGAGAACACTGCTTTTCCTCCTTAAATTATGCCAGATCTTATGAGTCATGGAGACAGAAGCCGTGAATGAATAATCATTACACCTTTTCACAGTTTCTACACATTTATACGATAAGGGGATTTTGTTTCCTTTTAGATAGCTTTGTAAATTTATGTAAAGGAAGTTTTGATATTCAAAAAAAGCTGTATAATAACGAGATTTTCGTCTCAATTATCATACAGCCCTAATATTCGGTATCTCATAAATGAAAAGAGAGTATGTTTTGCCTACAGTAAACCTTTAAGGTTGGAGAAGGCAACGGGATCTTCTTCAAGAATGGCGTTGATCCGCCAAGTCCCGTTTTCTTTTTTTAATTCCAGTGTTGTGCTATAACGATTCAGGGTTTCAACATTGTGTGTCAAGACCTTTGCTTTAAACTGCACTTTGATTAATCCCGTTTCTTGATTTATTTTTTCTATTTCCATTACTAGGGCGCTGACTACGGAGGATTCAGCATCGGCGGTTTTTGCCGCTGTGAAGCTCTTTTCCAGAGCATCTTTAAAGGTCTCTTGATAATCCTTAGTCAAGAGGGGGAGGAGCTCCTTTCCCTCGGCCAAATAATTATCCACGTTATAAGTGTAATATCTATTGGTAAAATCTAGTGCTAAGGTTTCCATATCTTTACGCTCAGAGGGAGAAAGCTCAATTGTTTGTGAAGCAGCCAGAACAGGTTGACCAGGGGAACCTAATCGGGATGTAGCCGAAAACCCTGGAATCCAATGCGCTAGAAGAAATAAGGTAGCTAAAAGAACGGAAATGACCCAAATACTGCGATTCATTCTCTTCTCACTCCTGTTGTGCGCACGTTGTGCGCTTCATATACTTTGTTAGTTAAATATTCTCCATAAAATCCAAATACCCTTCTGATTATTATAAATGTTTAGAAAAATGTACTAAATTGAAAATAGTGGTAATAAATAATTGGTAAACAAATAAAAAATTATACCGTCATATATGAGAAGGAATTAACGTCTATAATGGCAAAAGAGGTTTAATAAGACAACGGAAGAAGGGATTGGAAAAATGAATAAAAAAATTGGTAAATTGGCAATTCCAGTGGCAATGGCCTTATTGGTGCAAAGCGCATTACCCGCCTCCATTATGGCGGCGGATCTTAGTGCAAAACCCATTAGTGTCCCTATTAATACAGTGGGTGGCCCTGCCACACCCAGCCAAGCTAAAGTAAGTCTGGAAGAGGCAATTAAATTAATTAAGGAGAACTTTACTATTCCCGCGGCATATACGGAATTTACTTCTGGGTACAATAGTTACAACGAAAGGCAAACCTGGTCCTTGAATTGGCGAGCATCAGATGAAGCAGGTGGTAGCTTCAATGCTCAAGTGGATGTAATCACCGGTGAGATTATCCATATGAACTGTTGGAATCCTGCCACATCAGCTTCCCCAAACAGTGTTATTAAATACTCCTATGAAGATGCCAAAAAAATTGCTCAAGGCTTAGTAAATAAGATCTTAAGCGACCGAGTCGGTCAATTGGAATTAATACCGGAAAATACTCAGATTATCCCGGTTGTAGACTATGGGTATACTACCTATTCTGTACAATGGAAACGGGTAGTTAACGGAGTGCCTTTCCCCGGTAATGGGGTTTCAATCCAGGTTAATGCTTATGATGGCACTATTACCGAATATTCTCTTAACTGGAGTAAAGAAAATATTCCCGGTCTTGATGGTGTTATTGGCGAAACCAAGGCCCGGGAGGCTTTTGCGAATAAAAAGCTCCTTGAGCTGCAATATTTCCTTAACCCTATTGTGAGACCCCTCGATAGTGCGACAGCAGATACGAAAAAGAATGCACAACTCATTTATAAGCTAAGCAATGAATCCTATAATGGGATGATCGATGCAAAAACCGGCGAGCCCGTTAAACTTAATCCTGGGGAGTGGCTCAATAATGAGATTGCCCGTGACGCTGCCGGTGGTATGGGTGGCATGGCCAAAAACGAAAGCCAAGTAATAACACCTGAAGAGCAAAAGGAAATCGATAATAACGCAAAACTTGTTTCTCAGGAAAAAGCCATTGAAAGTGTCAAGAAATGGCTGGACATCCCTGAAGCCCTTATCCTACGCAGTGCCAATTTGGGGGTTGATGGGGGCATCACCCAAAAACGTGTATGGTCCTTTGATTGGAGCACGGAGAAGGAACTTGACGGATATAATTATGTTTACGCCCGGGTGGATGCGGTAACCGGTGAAGTTATCGGCTTCCATGCCTACTCTCCTAATCAACAAGGGAAAAATACCGACTCCTTAAATCGTGCGGCTGCAAAAGCTATTGCCGACGACTTCCTAAAGAAAATTCAGCCTAACCGTCTTCAACAAGTTCAATATTTAGAGTATTTGGATTATGGTCAGAAGTATCCTGAGGATCAACCTAGTCATGATTTCCGCTATCAGCGAGTTGTGAATGGTGTCCCTGTTCCGGGTAATGGTTTCTCTGTAACTGTAGATCGCAATACCAAAAAAATTAGCGGCTTTGATATGGACTTCGCCGATCTCAATTTCCCCGGTTTATCCGGAGTTATGAACCAGAAACAAGGTGAAGATGCCTTCTTAAACAAAAGGCCTCTTGAACTCAAATATGTGCAGATCTATAAAAATGGGCAACCAGCCGATATTCGCCTAGTTTATCAGCCCAGGATAGACAATAATTTAACTGTTTCTAATCAAATGGATGCTAAAACCGGTGCGTTTTTGGATTGGCAGGGCAAACCTATCTCAAAACAACCAAGACCCTATTCCTTTACGGATATCTCTGGTAACTTTGCCGAAGAACAGATCAGGCTTCTTGGTCAAGCAGGAGCCTTTGGCGAATATGTTAACGAATTCAGACCCAGCGAAAATATCACTCTGGAGTCCATGCTAAGAGCAATGATCATAGCTAAAAACGGAGTTTGGTCCAATCAAGATCTAACGGACGAGGAGCTTTTGAAAAGAGGCAAGGAACTGGGCTGGCTGAAAGAGAATGAATCTTTAAATGATCAAGTCAGCCGTGAGATGCAAGCTAAGTTAATTATTCGGATGCTTCAACTTGAGAAGATTGCTCAAATGGAGGATCTCTTCCAGGCTCCTTATGAGGATGCCGCTTCCTTTAGTAAAGGTAGCCTTGGCTATATCGCTTTATGCAAGGGCCTCGGTGTCATGAACATTGACGGAAAGCAATTTGAGCCAACTAAAAAGGTCACTCGTGCTGAAGCTGCCTATGCACTGGTAAAGGCATTGATGGCTAATCGCTAAGAACAGTATCGACTTCCATGCCGTATGAGCAGCATTCCTGAAGAACGGAAAAATAGGACCTTACTCGAGGACAGCAAGTAAGGTTTCCTTACAGGTGGAATAAAAAGGAATGCTATTTATGGTTACCAGAGTGACGATTTCTGAATATGCTGTGTCAGAAAAACTATGTGCTTGGGGCATTTATTCGGAAAGGAGTTGCCTTTATGAGTACCCTACCAATGACCGGCGATTTTATTCGGGAATCCCTGGAGCTTCATCTCTTCTGGGCTAGGATTATTAAGGAGCATTTGATCTTTTTGGAAAGTGGCTTTATGTGCAAAGACGTAGAATTGATTCAGGAGGCCGAAGCTCACAAATGTCAATTCGAGGAAATCCTACATGAGGCTAATTGTTTAGCCGATGGCAAAGTTAGTGTTGAAGTAATGCGATCCGGAGAGCTATTTACTAATAAAACTTTAATGGCAGAGCAAAAGACTCAGGAATATACCGGCATCCCGATTAGTTGCCAGCTTACAATCGAAACTATGAGCCTTCACCCCTATATGGGAACGGAAATAATCCCTTGTGAACAGGCAATTGCCGAACAGGTATATGCCCTTAATGAAAGGGCTTTGGCTTGTGCATGCACAGTATACGAATTTACAGAGCGTGTTCTAAGTGAGATCCTCCGTTGCTGTATTACTTCTTGCAACTTCCCGGCTATATATGAGCATCAGTTAAAAGAAACTGACATGTATATGAAGCATATTAAGCGAATTCAAAGCCATCAGCATATGGACCCCACGTATCATATGGTGGAAATGCAGATGTTCTGGGATGAAATTATGAAGGAACATGCAGAAGTTATCAGCCATCTTCTTGACCCTATGGAAAAGCCCATGATTGCTCGGGCCGACCATTTTGCGATGGCTTACCAACAGCTTTTAAATCAATTCGGTGATGGCATGACACCACGCTCCAACTTAAGAAAAATTACCAACGAAACTATTCAAGTGACTGAAGAGTATAAAGAATTTAAGGCAATGAGCACCGATGCTATTTTAGCTTGTCGGCTAAGATCGCTGATTTTTCCTTTGCTGGCGGATCACGTTTTACGGGAAGCGATTCATTATCTGCGAATTCTCGGCATGCCCCTGCCGGAGTTTAAAGGTGGAAAAGGCTAAAATCTTATCACCTTGTTATAGGGTATCCTTGGCAAAAACCGAGGATACCCCTTTATTATTAATGAAATTAATGAAGCTTCGTTACTAAGATTGAGAGGTTAAGGTATAATAAGACTGTTAATTGTACAAGGAAGGGAGACCAAAATACAATGGAAATCAATAAAGACAATCGCCAAATCGGCTTTGTCGGCACCGGTGTTATGGGAAGAAGCATGGTTAAGAATCTTCTGAAAGCCGGATATTCTGTTTCGGTCTATAATCGGACCCAAGCCGGTGCCGAAGAACTCTTTCCATTAGGGGCGAAATGGGTAGATTCAGTTGCCAAGCTTGCTAAGCAGTCGGATGTAGTTATCACGATTGTGGGCTACCCTAAGGATGTAGAAGAAGTATATCTAAGGGAAGATGGATTAGTTGCCAATGCTAAGCCGGGTAGTGTCTTGATCGACATGACCACTTCCAGTCCCCTCTTAGCCAAGAAAATCACCGAAGCGGGAATAGCTAATGGAGTACATACCTTGGATGCTCCTGTCTCCGGGGGAGATGTGGGTGCAAAAAAAGGGACTCTTGTGATTATGGTAGGTGGCGAGGAAAATGTATTTAACTCGGTAAAACCGATTTTTGAGGCTATGGGAAAAAATATCATCTTACAAGGACCGGCCGGTTCAGGACAATATACAAAAATGTCCAACCAAATAACCATTGCCGCAGGTATGGTTGGAGTATGTGAAGCGATTGCCTATGCCCAAAAGGCCGGTCTGGACCCAACCCGGGTTCTGGATAGTATTGCCGGAGGTGCGGCCGGTAGCTGGTCTTTAAGCAATCTTGGTCCGCGGATGATTGCCGGTAATTTTGAACCAGGCTT